>DAOWAS010000074.1 GCA_030634465.1 Alphaproteobacteria bacterium
GTGCCTCTTCTATGGACACCTCGGTAACACCGCGTACTTCGGTCATATCAGCCACGGCACTTACAGGGCGTTTTTCAGTTTCTTTAATCATAAACTTAATGCTGGATGTGTGTGGCAGTAGCGCCCCGCGCCAACGCCGTGGTCTAAAGGCACTTATTGGTGTTAGGGCTAGCAGTTCTGAACCAATGGGAATAATAGGCCCGTGGGCGGAAAGGTTATAGGCGGTGCTTCCTGCAGGGGTTGCCACCATAATGCCATCACAAACCAGTTCTTTTAGGCGTTCTTTGCCATCAACAGACACTGAAATGCGGGCGGTTTGGCGGGTTTCACGCAATAATGATACTTCGTTTATGGCTAATGCCTCAACCACTTCACCATCTTTGTTTTTTGCGGTCATTCTAAGCGGGTGCAAGGTTACGGTTTCTGCTTTTGCCAAGCGTTTCATCAGGCCAGATAGTTTAAATTCATTCATCATAAAGCCCACGGTACCTTTGTTCATGCCAAATATGGGAACAGGGCGTTTTATGGACTTGTGCAATGTTTGTAGCATAAAGCCATCGCCACCAAGGGCGACAATAACGTCGGCTTCGTGGGGGCTAACAGTTGGGTATTGCGCCTTTAGCTTGTTACAAGCATCACGGGCGGTTTTTACACTGCTGCTAACTATGGCAATTTTTGTATTCATGGCATGACTATACAGAAATGAACTGCTTTGCCAAGAATTGAGTTTGCTGGTTTACCCGCCAGTAACGCTCATATGGCGTTTAACCGCAGGGGTGCTTGGGGTGTTGCTGTTGCGGTCAATAACAAAGTCATGCCCCTCAGGTTTGCGGGTTATGGCCTCGCGTATGGCATAAATTAGCGACATATCATCGTCGTTTTCCCGCAAAGGCGTGCGCAGGTCAGCCATGTCGTCTTGACCCAAACACATATACATTTGCCCCGTACACGTTACCCGAACACGGTTACAGCTTTCACAAAAATTGTGTGACAGGGGCGTAATAAGCCCTAGCTTTTGCCCAGTTTCGCCAATGTCGAAATAGCGGGCGGGGCCACCAGTGCGGTGTTTGCTTGGGGTTAATGTCCAGTTTTTGTCCAACTGGGTTTTAATCTCGGCTAACGGAATATATTGCTCGTTCCTGTCTTGGCTAATTTCACCAAGGGGCATGGTTTCAATTAACGTCAGGTCGACACCATTATCACCGCACCATTTTAGCATTTCATCAATTTCAGTGTCGTTCACACCTTTCAGTGCCACAGCGTTGAGTTTGATTTTCAAGCCCACTGACAATGCGGTTTCAATACTGGCTAGCACTTTGGCTAAATCGCCGCGCCGCGTAATGGACTTAAATTTTTCCGCATCCATAGTATCAAGCGAAACGTTAACCCGCCTGACCCCTGCATCAAACAATTGTTGGGCAAACCTGCCAAGCTGACTGCCATTTGTGGTTAGGGTCAGTTCTTCTAAATCGCCAGACCTCAAGTGTCGAGAAAGGTTTTCTATCAAGCTCATAATATCGCGTCTGACCAATGGCTCACCACCAGACAAGCGAATTTTCTTAACACCCATGCCAACGAATGATGTGCATAGACGGTCTAGCTCTTCCAAGCTTAACACTTCTTTTTTAGGTAAAAATGTCATGTCTTCAGACATGCAATAAACACAACGAAAGTCGCATCTGTCGGTTACAGACAAGCGTAAATAGCTAATTGCACGCTGAAACGGGTCAACAAGTGGTGCGTGTCTGAGGTCTGAAGCTTTATCTAACATAATGTTTTTATAATATTCTCTACGGCTCAAAGCTAGGGGAAAAACTATTCTTTCTAATAAGTGCAATATTCTCTATTTTCGTTTTCTGTATTTGGTGTAACATAAGCGAGAATTCAAGTTTTTCATTGATTGTAATCAAGCGATAAAAGTTAAGGGATGCAAGAACCATGGCAAGTAACGAAGCAGAAATTTCAGCGGTTAAAGATCAGGTAAGCGAAGCTGAATGGAAGGCACGTGTTGATCTAGCTGCATGTTACCGCCTAGTGGCGCATAATGGTTGGGACGATACTATTTTCACCCATATTTCTGTGCGTGTTCCTGACGAGGAAGATCATTTTCTAATAAACCCTTTTGGTATGTATTTTGATGAAATTACCGCCTCAAGCTTGGTTAAGGTTGACCTTAAAGGCAACATTGTTATGCCAAGCCCTTATTTTGTTAACCCTGCGGGTTTTGTTATCCACGGTGCTATCCACGCGGCACGAGAAGATGCTCACTGCGTATTGCACACCCACACGGTTGCGGGCATGGCTGTTGCCGCCCACAAAGATGGGCTGTTGCCATTATCACAAACCGCCATGTCGGTTTATTCTGACCTTGCGTACCATGAATATGAAGGCATTGTGCTAGATGAAGACGAGCGTGAACGGCTGATCCCAAATGTGGGTACAAAAAACAATGTTATTTTGCGTAACCACGGCTTGCTAACCATGGGCATAAATGCGGGTGAGGCGTATTTGCGTATGTTCTTCCTGCAAAAGGCGTGTGAAACACAGGTTGCCGCACTAGCCCAAGGTGGCGAAATGATTATGCCAAGCGAAGAGGTTGCACACAGGGTTTCAGCACAAACTGTGGGTGGTTTTACAGGGCTAAACCAGTTGAACTGGGATGCGGCGCTTAGAAAAGCAGACAGAGTTTCACCAGGTTTTAGAGATTAAAAAATACTGACTTAGATTTAAGGAAAAATAAGTGAAAAAATTTGGTATAGGCCAGCCCGTAACCCGCTTGGAAGACGGTACATTACTGCGCGGTCAAGGCACGTTCACAGCTAACATAACCTTGGACAATCAAGCATACGGCTATGTTTTGCGCAGTCCTGTGGCACATGCTGATATAACTGCCATTGATGTATCTGATGCTAAGACTGCCGAGGGTGTTTTGGCGGTTTATACTTACGGCGATATTAAAGACAAGCTTGGTAACATGCCATGTAACGCCCCCATTCCGGGTGTTGATGGTAAAACATCACAAGCACCAGACCATTATGTGTTGGCAAATGACCGTGTGCGCCATGTGGGCGAGGCTGTGGCCTTTGTGGTGGCAGAAAGTTTGGAACAAGCACGCGATGCTGCTGAGCTGATAGAAGTTGATTATGATGATCTCGACGCTGTTGTTGGTCTGACCAACGCCATTGCTGATGGTGCTGTGGAAATTAGCCCCAATGCCCCAAATAACATTAGCCTGCACTGGCAGTTGGGTGACGAAGCCGATGTTGACGCTGCCTTTAAAGCGGCGGCGCATGTAACTAGTTTAGAGGTTGTGAACAACCGCGTTGTGCCAAGTTCAATGGAAACACGCTGTGCCAACGGGGTTTATGATGAAGCAACTGGCTATACCCTTTATGTGCCATCGCAGGGTGTGTGGGGTTTGCGCGATGCCTTGGCCAACCATTTGTTTAGTGTTGAACCCAAACGTATCCACGTCATAACAGGCGATGTTGGTGGTGGTTTTGGCATGAAGGGTTTTGTTTACGGCGAATATGCCCTTTCAATGTTAGCGGCAAAAGAGCTGGGCAGACCAGTAAAATGGGTGGCAGACAGGTCTGAAAGCTTTGTTTCAGATGCCCACGGGCGCGATAACTTGTCGCTTGGTGAACTGGCATTTGATGAGAAAGGCAAAATTACCGCATACAGGGTTAAAACATTAGCGGCATATGGGGCATATTTATCGCAATTTGCACCCTTTATTCCCACTGCGGCGGCAGTGCAGGTTTTGGGCGGGGTTTACACCGTGCCGAAAATTTTTGTTGATGTTAAATGCTTGCTGACCAACACCCCACCTGTGGATGCCTACCGCGGGGCAGGACGACCAGAGGCCGCTTATTTGCTAGAGCGTGTTATTGATAAAGCCGCAGATGACCTTGGTTTAAGCCAAGAAGAAATAAGACGTAAAAACTTTATACCCACAGCCAGCTTGCCATACACCAACGCCACTGGCGCGGTGATAGATAGTGGCGAGTTTGCCACCACTATGGAAATGTCCATGAAGGAAGCAAAATGGAGCAGTTTTGCTGAACGTAAAGCGGCAAGTGCGGCAAACGGCAAGCTACGTGGTATCGGCATGGGATATTACATTGAATGTACGCTCGGCGACCCTGTGGAAGAAGTTAGCCTGAAGTTTACTGATGCTGGCAGGGTGGAGCTGTATGTTGGTACGCAAACCAACGGGCAGGGGCATTTAACTACATTTGCGCAAATTCTGGTGGAAAAACTGGGTCTGGATATTTCACTGGTTGATCTAATTCAGGGCGATAGCGACAAAAAAGCGTCTGGCGGCGGCACGGCTGGTTCACGCTCGTTGCAAATGATAGGTAATGCGGCGCTTAACGCCTGCACAGCAGTGGTGGACAAGGGTGAAGAGCTAGCCAAACTGGTGCTAGAGGCTGATGCTGTAAGCTTTGACGATGGTGTGTGGAAGGCTGAAGGCACCAACCGCACCATTGATGTTATGACACTGGCAAAAGAAGCGTTGGCGGTGGATAACCTGCCAGACGAGTTGCAAAACGGATTGAACGTAACGGTTAGTTATAAAAAATCAGCATCCACATTTCCCAATGGTTGTCACATTGCTGAGGTTGAAATTGACCCAGATACTGGCAAGGTCGATGTGGTTAACTATACGGTTGTTGATGATATTGGTGTGGTTATTAACCCACTGGTGGTGGCAGGGCAGGTGCACGGCGGTGTGGTGCAGGGCTTGGGTCAGGCGCTAACCGAAAACTGTGTTTACGAAGAGGGCACAGGACAGTTGCTAACTGGCACGTTTATGGATTATGGCATGCCGCGGGCTGATGATATTTCAAACATTAATTTTTCCACCCACGAAGTACCGTGTACCACAAACCCATTGGGTATTAAGGGTTGCGGCGAGGCAGGTACAATTGGTGCCATGCCGTCAATTATGAATGCAATTATGGATGCTGTGCGCGAACGTGGTGTGGCAAGGGTGGATATGCCAGCAACACCGTTAAAAATGTGGAATTTGCTAAACAAGCAAGCGGCGGAATAAGCGTTAGCTAACCTTTATTTTTTGAAAAAGTATCTAACAAGGTTTTTTCAACCTCAAACGCGGTTTTAATAACAGCGGCGTTAGCTTTGTAGGTATGTTCAGCCACTTTTAACTGGACAATTTCTTGCGCCAAGGAAACCTCAGTACCAATTGGGGTGTCCACAATGTGGCTTTTAACCCCGCCATATTTAAGCGGCTCTTGGCGCACGCTTTTGGGGCGGTAAACATCTTTAGATGTTAAATTGTCCAAACTGTCAGCAAAGCCTGTGCTTGATGTGCTGTTTATATTTGCAATGTTGCTAGCGGATACTTGCAACCGTGTGCTTGCCGCCGTTAGGCCAGACAGTCCTATTTTAATGGTGTTGTTCATTACAAGTGTACTCCATCTTTTATGGTCTTGCTGTCAGCTAGTCTGTATTTTACAGGCTATTATTGGCAATGAGTGTAACATGAAAAGCTTAGTCACATAAAATTAATAAGAAATAAAATAATATATCAAATTTTAAGCATTCAAAACCTTGCTGTTTTAATATTTAGAACATAAACTGTAACCCATGAGGGCAGGGAAAAAGACCAAGTATTGTTATGGTATAATTGATGTCAGAAGCTGATACAAAAAATAATGAAGATCAGTTGGGGCTGGCGTCTATTTTATTGGCCACCCCTGACCTTAAAGGCTATTGGCCTAAATTATTCAAAGAAGCTGGTGTTAAAGTTCATGTTGTTGATGATGTGGACGAGTTTGCTGTGCGCATTGAAAGTTCGCCCCCGCCAGTTTTGATGGTTGACCTTAGCATTGATAAAAATGGTCTTTCTGCCATTCGCGATGCATTTATTTTAAAAAGTATGGATGCCTCTATGCATCTGGTTGGTTTGGTTGATACTGAAATTGACAATCCTGAAGATGAAAAAATTAATGATGCCTTTGAACTGGGTGCGCAGGACTTTTTAATAAGAGGCATAGCACCTGATGTGTTGTCGCAACGTGTGCGCTTTATTTATCGCCATGCCCTGATGTTGCAACGTTTGAACTCGTCCGACAAAAATGTGTTGGATAATTTGCGTGAAGGTCAGGCGCATTGGATTTGGGACAGAGATAAAGATCTGGTTTATGTATCTGACCCCATGCGCTTTTTAATGAAGGCAAAGCCAGATGCACGCTTGATACCGATGGATAGTTTTTTAGGGCATTTTTCTGCACAGCAAAGAAAAGCATTTGAGCGCGCCATTGAAAAAGTAAAAAAAGATGGCTTGCCATCGCGCATGTTCCAAATTTTCTCAGCGGGCGCATTAAAGGGCGCGGTTGAGCATATTTTAATTGATGAAAAATCTGCAACTGGTGGACAGTCACGCATTCGTGGTGTTGCCCGCCTGCGCGAAGACCAAGAAAAGCACCGTAAAATTTTGTTTAGCCGTGACCGTATGACAGGCCTGCCTAACCAAGAGGGGCTTATAGTTGCCCTAGATAATATTTTAGGGCTGCAAAACAAAAAAAAGGGCCAGAAAGACGGCCAGAAAGATGGCATGTATGAAAACGGTTTTGTTGGCCTTATTGTGGTTGATATTGACCGTTTCAAACGCATTGCCGCTGTTTACGGCAGACAGGCAAGCGACGAAGCCGTTAAACTTATAGCCAAGCGTTTGAAGCAATTTATTGTTGAACCTAGTCAAGAAGCAAGAGAAGCAGCGCAAAAAGGTGACAAGTCATTATTAGCAAAATCCAAGGCGGTTTATCTATCATGCTTGGGGCGTGATGAGTTTGCATTTTTAATGACGGGGCTTGATAGGGTGGACCTGTCAGCACAATTGGCAGGTAAAATTATCAAAGCATTTGATGCGCCATTTATAATTGATGGCAATGAAATTTATCTCACATCTTCCATGGGGGTTACCATTGCCCCTGTTGACGGCGAGAAGGGTGAAGACCTGTTGAAAAATGCCCGCGGCGCACTGGCGCAGGCCAAAAACCAACCCACCAGTGGTTATCAGTTTTTCTCACCTGCCTTGGCATCGTCGCGTAAAGAGCGTCTGGAATTAGAAACACTGTTGCGCCAAGCCATTGACGAAGAAAAACTCACACTTAAATATCAACCGCAGGTAGATATTAAAACTGGGGAAATCGTTGGGGTTGAAGCACTGGCGCGTTGGGATCATCCTGAGTTTGGCGACATGTCTCCCTCCACCTTTGTGGCTATAGCTGAGGAGGTTGGTATTATAACCGATCTTGGCAATTGGGTGTTGCGTCAAAGCATAAAGGACAGCCAGTATTTCAATGCTCAAGGTCTGAAACTACAACTGTCTGTAAATATTTCAGCAGGCATGTTCACCAGTGGCAAGCTACAAAAATTAATTGTTAAGGTTTTAAAAGATACCAAGTTTGACCCCTCTCAGCTTACGTTAGAGATAACAGAAGGGCTGATAATGAACGATATTGATCAGGCCAGAAAAGTTATGAAGGTGTTGAAAAAACGTGGCGTTAAAATGGCTCTTGATGACTTTGGCACAGGCTATTCGTCGTTGAGCTATTTAAAAACCCTGCCATTTGACACTATAAAAATTGATCGTAGCTTTGTTACTGACATAGTTGATAACCCCAATGGTACAGCAATGGTGCGGGCAATAATGGATATTGCCAAAACTTTGAACATTTCAGTTACCGCCGAAGGTGTTGAAATGAAAGGGCAATTAGAGATGCTTGCCCGTGAAGGTTGTGCCATCTATCAAGGGTTTTATTGCTCTGGGCCGATAAATCGTGAAGATTTGTTAACCATGATTAAGGCTGGAAAAGAGAATAATACTAAATTTAATTAGACATTTTTTAACTTCTTTTTCTTAGAATCACTTCTACAAAAGAAGAGGCTTTTAAAATGCAGATTGATATTATTTCCGACTTTGTTTGTCCGTGGTGCATTGTTGGAAAAGAACGACTAATGAAAGTTCTGGACATGCGGCCAAATTTTAAGGTCGAGATTAATTGGCGACCTTTTTTCCTCCACCCAGAGGTTCCTGTTGAAGGTGCCGACTTCATGGAACATTATTCCAAAAAATTTGGCGGTGAAAAAGAAGCTAGAAGCCATATCGCCTCAATACGCGATGCGGGCTTTGCCGAAGGGTTTGAATTTCATTACGAAAAAATAAAGCGGGTTCCTAATACATTAAAAGCACATGCCCTACAGCGTTTGGCTAAAGGCGAAGGCAAGTCAGACGAAATTGTAAATGCCATTTTCTCAGCATATTTCTTTGAAGGTCGCGATATAGGCGAGCAGTCAGTGTTGCTAGACATTGCCAAAGCCCACGGCATGGACGTGGCTAATGTGGAAGAAGAGTTTGGCGAGGAGTCCAGCACCCTAGGATTAGTTGGGCGCGATGTGGCATCGGCTGTGCAAATGGGTATTCGGGTTGTGCCGAGTTATATTTTGAACAAACAATATGTAATTACTGGTGTTAAAGAGCCGTTCGATTTGCTGCAAATTCTTGAAAGCGCTTATTATGAGGCTCAAGAAGCTGAAGCTAAAGAGGCCAAAGCACCAGCCAGTGCCATACAGGCATCTAGCCTTTCTTGAGGGGTTTCCCACTTAGCAATATAGACTAATTTATGATCAGGGCGCAGTTTCGCGCGCTTTGCACGTTTGTTTATATATTCAACCAAGCCAAGCGGGTTGTTAAACCTGTTTTGGTGGAAGCTGACAATTGCTCCTTTTTTGCCCGCCTCAACTTTCTCAATTCCTGCGGTGAAACAAAGGTTTTTAATTTTAATAATTTGCAGTAACTGCTTCACTTCTGCGGGCAATTTGCCAAACCTATCAATTAGCTCTGCGGCGAAACCTTCAATATCATCAGGTGTTTTAATGTCGCCCAAACGCCTGTACAGCCCCATGCGTAAGTTTAGGTCTTTCACATAGTTTTCAGGAATAAGCACACTGGCACCAACGTTTATTTGCGGTGACCATGTGTGGGCTTGCCCACCTTCGTCACTTGTTTTGCCACCGTTTTTGGCGTTTGCTACGGCTTGTTCCAACATTTGTTGGTACAGCTCTAAGCCAACCTCGCGAATGTGACCCGACTGTTCCTGCCCTAGCAAATTGCCCGTGCCGCGAATGTCCATATCATGGCTAGCTAGGCTAAAGCCCGCACCAAGGGTGTCTAAAGAATGCAACACCTGCAAGCGGCGTGTGGCGGTGCTGGTTAAAATTTTGTTTGCTGGCACGGTCAGGTAAGCATATGCCCGCACTTTTGAGCGACCAACACGACCACGCAATTGGTATAGCTGTGCCAGACCAAACATGTCTGCCCTATGCACAATCATGGTGTTAACACTTGGAATGTCCAAACCGCTTTCAATAATGGTGGTGGCAAGAAGCACATCATATTTACCATCGTAAAAAGCATTCATGGTGTCTTCAATGCGGGTTGGGCTCATGCGTCCGTGGGCGGTAATAATTTTCAACTCAGGCACGGTTTCTTTCAACACGGTCTGAATTTCTTCCAAATCTGAAATGCGTGGACAAACAAAAAAGCTTTGCCCGCCGCGGTAATGCTCACGCAACAGCGCCTCTCTTATTACCACCTCATCAAACGGGGTAATAAACGTGCGCACCGCCAAACGGTCAATTGGTGGCGTGGTCATTAAACTAAGTTCACGCACACCGCTCATTGCCAGTTGTAAGGTACGGGGAATTGGTGTTGCGGTTAGGGTCAGCACATGCACACCGGTTTTCAGGCTTTTTAAGCGCTCTTTGTGGGCAACACCAAAATGTTGCTCTTCATCAATTATAACCAGTCCTAAGTTTTTAAACTTCAAGTCCTTAGCCAACACCGCATGGGTGCCAATTACAATATCAACCTGACCACTGTCTAAGCCTGCTTTTACTTCTTTGGCCTCGGCATTGCTAACCAAACGCGAAAGCTGTTTGACCACCACGGGCAGACCCTTAAAGCGATCTAAAAATGTTTTGGTGTGTTGGCGGCACAGCAATGTTGTTGGCACCACCACAACAACTTGCAAGCCCGCCATGGCGGTAATGAATGCCGCTCGCAATGCCACCTCGGTTTTGCCAAAACCCACATCGCCGCAAACTAGCCTGTCCATGGCTTGGCCTTTTTGCAAGTCGGCTATTACATCGTTAATTGAGCTTTGCTGATCTTCAGTTTCGGGGAAGGGGAAGCGGGCGCAAAACTCTTCATACATGCCGTCAGGTGTGTTTATTATTGGTGCTGATGAAAGGGCGCGGTTAGCGGCAATTTCAATAAGCTGGTCTGCCATTTCGTTTAGGCGTTCTTTCAGCTTGGCATGGCGCACCTGCCAACCAACACCGCCTAGTTTGTCCAGTGCGGTTTCGCTGCCTTCTGAACCAAAGCGCGATAACATCTCAATGTTTTCAACTGGTAAATACAGCCTGTCGCCACCTTTGTAGGTTAGCATCAAACAATCGTGGGGTGCGCCAGTTACATCAATGGTTTTCAGACCTTCAAACCTGCCAATGCCGTGGTTTATATGCACCACCAAATCGCTTGGTTGCAGGCTGGCGGCTTCGGTTATAAAGTTTTCAGCCTTGCGTCCCCGTTTGCCTTTTCTAACCAGTCTATCGCCAAGCAAATCGGTTTCGGTAATTACAGCCAGATTGTCGCTTTCAAAACCATGTTGTAGCCCAAGTACAGCTTGCCCTATAGCCTTTTGCTTGCTGGTGTCGCTCCACACATCCATGAGCTCAACTGGGGTAATTTTATGATCTTCTAACAAGCCCATCATGCGCTCGCGCGAGCCAATACTGTAACTAGCGAAAATTACTTTTTTGCCGTCTTTGCGCAGGCTGGTTATATGGTCTTTCAACACATCGTAAATATTGCCTTCGCGTGCTTGGCGTTCAGGGGCAAAGTCACGACCAATTTTACCTGAAAACTCAGCTATATTTATAGTGTCGCTACCTTCATGAAACGGATTTAGGGTGTGCATGGGGCGCGCTTTGGCAATTGCCGCCCAGCTTTTTTCACTGATATACAGCATTTCTGGTGGTAGCGGGTTGTAGGGGGATGATGTTGCGGTTGAGCTTTGCGGAATATCTAAACGAGCTTGATAATAATCTCGAATGGTTTGCTCACGCTCAACCCGCACCTGTTCCATGTGGTTGTCGGTGGTAATTATAGCTGTGGGCGCATAGCTGAAAATATCGCTCATTTCGTCGTGAAATAGTGGCAACCAA
>DAOWAS010000117.1 GCA_030634465.1 Alphaproteobacteria bacterium
ATTGTGTGCATGGCCGAATATGTATTCCATGGACGATTACCGCGCCAACCACATGGGGCATCATCACTACACCCAGCAGGAAAAAGACCCCGACCTGTTTCTCATCAAAGCTTACCCAATAACCAAGGCAAGCATGGCGCGCAAATTTACCCGCGACATGTTGGGCATAACATTCATTCGCCTGCGCTTTTATCAAATAAAAAATGCTTGGGGCGACAAAGAGCTAAGCCTGCCACAACATATTAAAAGCCTTACCCGCAACATGGGCGGTGGAATTGCGCTAAACATCTTGCTATGGGCTATATTTGCCAGCTTCGGTTATGGGCATGTTTATTTTTTATTATGGTTATTACCACTTGCCACTAGCTTTCAACTTGTTTCCCGCATTAGACACATTGCCGACCATGCCGCCGCACCTAGCAAGGACGATGACTATACAAATACCCGCACCACATATGCCAACATGTTAGAGCGTATTTTCATTGCGCCTTATTGGGTAAACTACCATATAGAGCATCATTTTTTTATGTTTGCGCCCTGTTACCGCCTAAAACAAGCACACGGCATGTTGCAAGAAAAGGGTCTGGTAGATAAAATGGAAATTCAAAACAGTTACCTTGATGTTCTAAAGGTAGCTTCCTCTGGTAAAACTTAAAGAGACCATAAATATGTTCAATATTAACAACCCAAAAACCATTGACCTGTTGCTATCAAGGCGGTCAGAAAAATCTCGCCGCATGGAAGGTCCGGGGCCATCTGCTGATGAGCTGAAAAGCATATTAAAATGCGGCATGCGGGTGTCTGACCACGGCAAAATTGCCCCTTGGCGGTTTGAGGTGTTTGAGGGTAGCGCTCAGCAAAATCTGGCTAACGTTATGGCGGCAGGAATGTTAGATGCGGGTGAAGAAGAAAACTCGCCAAAGCATAAAGCCATGCAAGAGTTTGCCATGCAAGCACCTGTGGTTATTGCGGTTTTATCCAAGCCTGATACAGAACATAAAGTTCCCTTGTGGGAACAAGAATTATCTGTAGGTGCGGCGTGTCAAAATATTTTGGTTGCCACCCATGCCTTGGGCTTTGTGGGGCAGTGGCTAACTGGCGATGGGGCATATAACCAAAGCGTCAGGAACTATTTCAAACTGTCAGAAGCTGACAAAATTGCTGGGTTTTTATTCATTGGCTCGTCCACAGGCGAGCTGAAAGAACGACCACGGCCAAACTTTGATGATGTGGTAACTTATTGGCCTAAATAACCAGCTAGCTGGAAATTATTTATCCGCACTTAATTGACGAAATGCCTCTTTCACCGCATCAAACGGCAACATAATGGATGCATGGCGCGATGAAATGTCACGGGCAGGTTCAAAAATTTTAAACACTTCCCAAGCACCTTCTGGTGGCGGGCCATTTTCTTTTAACATTGCCGCCATTTGCTCTGCGGCCTTTAGGCAACTTTCTTCGGTTTGGCCTTCCATTATATCCGCCGCCAAAGCGCACGATGCCTGACCAAGAGCGCAGGCTTTTGGCGCGTGGGCATAGGCCACAACAACACCGTCTTCTAATTTTAGATCAACAGTTACCTTTGAACCGCAAATTCTGCTGGTTTTGGTAACCGTAACATCGGGGTCAGGCAGACGCTCTGTGTGCGTCATATTAGCCGCTAACCCAAGAATTTCTTTATTATACAGCTCTGGTGTCATTAAAGTTCCCCATACTTTTGTCTTTATTTATTTCACGACTTTTAACACACTCACCACCCCAAAGAGAAGGTCAAATAATTGCACCCACATTTTTGGCGCACCCCTTGACTATAAGCTTGAGCACAAGCTTGACCTCAGCTGGTTTTAGGACCACAATGGTACTGTTCTGCACAAAACTTAGGTGTTGAGCCTCCGACATGTTAAATTACAGTAGTTAAAGGTGGGCGTTAGTGTCAGCCCGACAAGCTATGGTTTTGAAAATAAAATTGATATGGATAATAAAATGACCGCGCCCAAACTAGTAAGCACCAACCAAAAATCTGTGGACAGGGAAACTGCAGAAGAAGCCGTCCGCACCCTTATAAAATGGGCGGGCGAAAACCCCGAACGCGAAGGCCTGTTGGAAACACCTTCGAGGGTGGTGAAAGCGTTTGAAGAATATTTCACTGGTTACGACGAAAGCCCAGAAGACATATTATCCAAAACCTTTGAAGAGGTTGAGGGGTATGACGACATGGTAGTGGTGCGCGATATTGACCTGACCAGCCACTGCGAACACCATATGGTGCCTATCATCGGCAAAGCCCATGTTGCTTACCTGCCTGATGGCAAGGTTGTTGGCCTGTCAAAACTGGCGCGGGTGGTTGATATCTATGCCAAACGCTTGCAAACCCAAGAAACCATGACCGCCCAAATAGCTGACGCCATTGAAAAAATTCTTAAACCAAAAGGCGTGGCTGTGCTAATTGATGCCGCCCACCATTGCATGACCATGCGCGGGGTGCGCAACAAGTCAGCCAGCACCATTACCTCGCAATTTAGGGGCGAGTTTGACAACCAGCGCATGGAGCAACGTTTTTTAGAAGTTATTCGCTACGGCGACACGGCAGATAAATAAGCCATGATAGTTGAATTTTTCACACATCTGCTAACACCAGCACCTAAATGGGTGAAAAAACTGGGCTTCGTGGCTGAGGCCATAGCCATTGACGAACGCTACAAACGCTGTAGAAAAAACTGGCAACCACACCTGATTGCCAGCAAAAAAGCCATATTAGCTGAAGTGAAAGAACTGCCCAAAGGTGCCAACATACTGGTGCTGGGCGCGGGTGGTTTGCACGACGTTCCCTACAGGTGCTTGTGCGTTGATGGCTATAAACTTAGCTTGGTGGATATTATATTTCTAAACGCGGCGCGGAAAAAACTGCGTGGCTTGTCTGGCATTAACCTCATTGAACGCGACATCACAAATTACGGCGAGAGGTTTGCCCACTGGCTGGAAAATACGAACGAAACCTGCCCCACACCCATAAGCCCACCGCAAATAAATGAACTTATCAGCGGAAAACCTGATCTTATTATATCACTAAATATCCTGTCACAATTGCCCATACAGTTTGAAGAAAAAGCCAACAAAATACAGCCAGAACTGGACTTCACAGAGCGTGAGTTGGCGCTGATGGAACAACATATAAATTGGCTAAAAAGTCAGCCCTGCCCTGTTTTGTTAATTGGCGATATGGAACGCCAAACAATAGAGGACGGTAAAGTTAAAGAAATAGAGTTAATTCCGCTTATTGACAGCTTAGGCAAACCCATAAACACTTGGCAGTGGGATATTGCCCCTCAGGGTGAGGCACACAAAACAAGGTCATTAAGACATAAGGTTGGTGCTTGGCGGTTAAATTCTTAAAAACTATTTCAAGACAATTTCATTGGTGCTAAACATGTGGTTAGTAAATTAAAGGGGCTGTTAATGAGTGCGCTAGAAATTATTCAAATTCCTGTTTTTGACGATAATTATGTTTATTTGCTACACGAGCCAATTGCCAACAAAACCGCAGTTGTTGACCCCGCCTTGTCAGAACCCGTGTTAGAGGTGCTAAAAGAAAAAGGCTGGACGCTAGATTTTATTATTAACACCCACCACCATTTTGACCATGTGGGTGGTAATTTAGAGTTAAAAGAAGCAACTGGTTGCACCATTGTTGGCTCTGATAAAGATGTAGAGCGCATTCCCGGCATTGATGTTGAGGTTAAAGATGGCGACACATTTACCTTAGGCGAACAAACGGCACAGGTTTTTGACGTACCCGGACACACCCGCGCCCACATTGCATACTGGTTTGAAGACAGTGATGCACTTTTTTGTGGCGACACGTTATTTTCAATGGGTTGCGGCAGGTTGTTTGAAGGTAGCCCGCAGGAAATGTGGTCATCGCTTCAAAAGCTAAGCCAACTGCCCGACCAAACAAAAGTTTATTGCGCCCATGAATATACCGCCAGTAACGGCAAGTTTGCCTTGTCTATTGATGCCAGCAACACAGCTTTAATTGCGCGCATGGCCGAGGTTGAAAAACTACGCGCCAAAAACTTGCCCACAGTGCCTTCCTTGTTGGGGGTAGAAAAACAAACAAACCCTTTCCTGCGGGCAAATGATGCCAGTTTGGCGCAGGCCGTTGGGCTTTCAGGCGAAAGTGCCGATAAGGTTTTTGCCGAAATTAGAACTAGAAAAGATAACGCATAAGTTTAATCAACATACAGCTACGGAGTTCAAATCATGAATAAGTTCAAACTTCCCATAATTATTGCACTCATACTTATTTCCATCTCACTTTTTATTAAGAACAGAGACATGACAGAAAACAATATGGAACAAGATGACCCCTATCTTTGGCTTGAAGAAGTAGAGGGTGAAGCCGCCCTAAAATGGGTCGATGAACAAAACGCTCGCTCGCTTCCTGTATTGGAAAACGACCCTCGCTTTAAAGAGCTTGAGGCTGAAGCCGCGGCAATTTTAAACTCTGAAAACCGCATTCCGCTTGGGCGCATTAAGGGCAATTATTTATATAACTTTTGGCAAGACGAAACCAATGTGCGCGGCCTATTAAGACGCGCCACACTTGAAAGCTATGCCACAGACGAACCAATGTGGGAAAGCGTTCTGGACATTGATGCTCTGGCAGAAGCTGAAGATGAAAACTGGGTTTATAAAGGTAGCGACTGCCTAGCGCCAGACAACGAACTGTGTCTGGTTAGATTGTCTCGTGGTGGCGGCGATGCCGTTGTAACCCGCGAATATAATTCAAAAACCAAAAGCTTTGTTGCGGGTGGCTTTGCCCTAAGTGAAGGCAAGCAAAGTGCGGCATGGGTTGATGCCAACACAATTATGGTTGGCAATGACTTTGGTGAAGGCAGTATGACAACATCTGGCTATGCCCGCACCGTTCGCATTTTAAAGCGTGGTCAAGACATAGCTGACGCTGAGGAAATTTTTGAAATTGATGCCGAAGACATGGGGCTTTTTGCTTTTTCTGAAGACCGCCCCGAGGGTCACTATAGCATGATTGTTCATGTACCGCGCTTTTTCACAGGCAATATTTGGCACCTAGGCGATGAAGGTAAACTAACCCATCTGCCCTTCCCTGAAGACGCCGATTATAAGTCCATGTTTAATGGTGTTGCCTTAGCCCAACTTCGTACAAACTGGGTGGTTGATGGCACCACATATGCCGCAGGATCACTTGTGGGTATTAATTTGGCGCATGTATTGGCAACTGGTGAGGTCGGCACAATTGAAAAGATTTTCACCCCAACAGACAATCAAAGTATTGAAGGTGTATCCACATCAAAAGACAAAATATATGTAAACTTATTGGAAAATGTTACAGGCAAACTTATTGCGCTCTCACAACATGAGAACATGTGGCATAGAAACGCCGTTGCCCTGCCTGAAAATGGTTCAATTAGCGTTATTACATCTGACGACTTTTCCAATACCACCATGGTTAAATACGAAAGCTTTTTAGTTCCCGACCAATTATACCAAATTGAAGGTGACGGAAGCTTAGCTGTTATTAAATCACTTCCTGAGGAATTTGATGCCTCAAACTTAATAACAGAGCAAAAATGGGCAACTTCAGCCGATGGCACTGAAATTCCTTACTTTGTTGTACGTGATAAGGACATTGCCTTTGACGGCTCAACCCCAACCCTAGTGTTTGGTTATGGCGGTTTTGAAATTTCACTAACACCAGAATATGTTGAACCACCTGAGATATTATGGCTTAAGCGTGGTGGTGCTTACGTCATTCCGAACATTCGTGGTGGTGGCGAGTTTGGCCCTAAGTGGCACCAAGCGGCATTGTTAGACAAAAGACAAAATGCTTTTGATGACTTTATCGCAGTATCTGAAGCACTGATTAGCACAGGCGTTACCAGCCCAGCTAAGCTTGGCATTTGGGGGCGTTCAAACGGTGGTTTGTTAATGGGTGCCATGTTTACCCAACGGCCAGAACTATTTGGCGCCATAATGACTGGCGTGCCACTGTTGGACATGAAACGCTATAACAAGCTATTAGCAGGCGCTAGTTGGATGGCAGAATATGGCAACCCTGACATTGCTGAGCATTGGGAATTTATTAAAGAATATTCCCCATATCAAAATGTTCGTGCTGATGTGTCATACCCTGAAATTTATTTCTACACATCCACAAAGGATGACCGCGTACACCCCGGCCACGCCCGTAAAATGGTAGCCAAAATGACCGAAATGGGTCACAGCGTGCTTTATTATGAAAACACCGAGGGCGGACATGCTGGAACAGCCAACCTTAACCAGTTGGCCTACTCTCGTGCCTTGCAGGTAACCTACTTGATGCAAAAACTAATGGATTAGTAAATCAGTCAATATAAATTGGGGATTAAAATGAAAAAACTAACCGCTGTCCTTTTGGCCATAACAATGGGGGCTACCTTAATAACACCAACACAAGCGCAAGATTCCCACAGTCTTTTTGAGCGTGAATATAATACTCAAAACCACGTTGGTTTTAAGTTTCGCA
>DAOWAS010000016.1 GCA_030634465.1 Alphaproteobacteria bacterium
CACACCCTCGAACGTGTGGCCCGACCCTGCATCCCCCGCCACCATCAGAGCTGATAACTCACCGAAAGATGCTTGCGCAGTTTTCTCGGTTACGGTCTCAACAATTGGGTCTGCTGGCACATCTTCCACAATTTCAGATACACTAAGATCAAGAACATCCTCTTCCTCAGCCACAACTGGCTCTGGCTCAGGCTCTGGTTCAGGTGTAGCTTCTGGTTCTGGCTCAGCTTCTGGCTCTGGCTCAGGGGCAGCTTCTGGCTCAGGAGCAGCCTCAGCTTCGGGTTCTGGCTCAGGCTCAGCTTCTGGCTCTGGTTCAGCTTCGGGTGCTGGCTCAGGCTCTGGTTCAGGTGCTGGCTCAGCAGCAACCTCAGCCTCAACAGCATCTTCAGGCTCGTCCTCAGAAACAGAAACCTGTTCCTCGTCCTCACCGTCTTCTGAAATAATACGACGAATAGAAGATAGTATCTCTTCCATTGTTGGTTCGTCTTCTTCTTCACTCATGTCCAGCCTACCCTCTGATGGCTAATTAAAACATCCAGTTTAGAGTACTGATTACTCAGTTCCCCACCCCACCATTTTCCAACGAACATCTTTATAATATTCCTTTGGATCATATAGCTCCACTGGCAGGTCAAGTGCCATCGCATTTAAGCGACCCACTGTTAATAAAACCTGAAAACCAGCAACGTAACGATTTCTCTCAGCACGAACTAAGTTCACCCGTGCGTCTAGCAATTCTTGTTCTGCATCCAACACATCCAGTGTTGTGCGTGAGCCAACCGCAGCTTCCTGACGAACACCCTCTAGCGCAATTTCGTTAGCCCGAACCTGAGTTTGGTTCGATTGAATGGTAGAGACACTGGCACGATACTGCTCATATGTTGAGCGCACATCGGCACGAACCTGACGGTCAGCAGAGACCATTTCCAAGCGGCGTTGGCTACGTTGTTGCTTGGCACGTCTTACGTCAGAATATTCAGCACCACCTTGATATAACTGCCACTGTGCCTGAATACCCACAGTTTTAACAACACTAACATTAGTGTCATCAAGACCTAGAATTTGTCTATCAATGCCTTCGTTTCTGCTAATGGAAGCAAAAGCACCAATTTGCGGAAGCAACGAGCCTTGGTTGCGAGAGATAGCATGGCCTGCGGCTTTTTCGTTATAATAGGCCACGGCAATTTGTGGGTTTTCCTCAATTGCTATTTCAATTGCACTATCAACATCAGCAGGCATTGCGGGCAAAGCTGGCGGCTGATCCAACGTGCCTGGTGTATTACCAATTACCTGACGGTAAACCGCACGGCTGGAAGCCAAGTTTGCTTCTGATGAAATTTGTGCCGCTTTTGAACCCTCAAAACGCGCTTCTGACTGAGCCACATCCGTACGTGTAATTTCCCCCACACGAAAACGATCACGACTGGCTTGTAATTGACGAGCAAGAACCTGAACATTGTTTGAGGTCAGGCGAAGCACGGCTTCATCTCTAACCACATCCATGTATGCGGTAACTGCATTAAGCAATGTTTGTTGCTCGCTAGATAATAATAACGCACGACCGGCCTCAACAAAACTGCGGGCTTCCTTGCGACCATTTATACTTTGAAAACCAGAAAACAACGACTGGTCAACACGAGCAGAATAAAAATATGTATCCGTACTGTTTCTTGTGGGATCAAGATCGATAAGATCGTTATCAGTGCGGCTACGTGAAATTTGACTGTTTGCAGAAAGTGTCGGCAAGAAACCAGATGTGGCTCTAACCACACCCTCATCAGTGGCACGAAGTGCGGCACGTTGCGCTAGCAAATCAGGGTTGCTGGTATAAGCAGATGCCAATGCATCACGCAAACTTTCAGCAGATGCCGAACCGTAATTTGAAAAACTCATGCCGCCAATAGCAATTGAAACTGCCAGTGCGGTTGCCCCAAATTTTTTAAAAGTCGTTTTTCGCCCCATTTTATCTTCCATATTATTCACCATAACATTTGGTGAATTATCATTTTTCTGCTCTGAATTATCTGTTTTATTATTTATTTTTTTATACGCAATATTATTCATTTTTTCCTCTTTATGGCAGTTATCCCCACAACAACCAAAGTATAAAAACATAATCCTACAAAGAAACGCCTTCGTTTTATTTATGCCAGCACTCTGAACCTCATGGTTTAACCACTCTCCCTAAGTTACTGTCGTTATTGATAAAACTTTTGTTTTATTCATTTTATTATTTATAGTTTTTTAGTCATTTCGCCGCTTTTTCTTTGCGACTTATTAGTTAACCTTTACAACTGTGGCTCAAAACACAACTTTTTTAAACAACTTTTATGCCTTTTTACAAAAAAAACAAAGCCCCATCATGGAAAGACAAAACCATGAGAAACCTCAAAACCTGGTAAAACAGCACCCTCAGTCTCAAAAAAATTATGAAACCTGCGCTCAGAACCTTGTCCTTCGATTATGTGAGCATGGGCAACACCATCTTCATTCAGAATACAAACTAACCTGCCGTCCTCAGCCATTTGATCCAATAAAACTTGTGGTACTTCTTCCACAGCACCGTTTATGAATATCACATCAAAAGGCCCCTGCCCCTTAACACCTTGCGCCAACACACCTTCAACCACGGCAACGTTATCAGCACCAAAGCTTAACAAGTCGCGGGTGGAGCGTTCAATTAATGCCGCATCCTCCTCCAGACAAACAACAGCATCGGCGCATTCGCCAAGCACCGCGGCCTCATACCCACTGGCGCCACCCACAACCAACACAAGGTCACTGGGGTTAACGTCAGCCTCTGACAGCAACCGTGCCAGAACCATAGGGTTCATGACATAACGATCATGATTATCCGACACTTTAATACGATCATCCACATAAGCCACACCACGCATGGCCTTTGGCAAGAAATTTTCACGGGGGACTGCGTTTAACGCATTTAGAATAGTTTCGTCATTAACTTTATTGGGCATAATTTGCCCGCTAACCATTAACTGACGTGCTTCGTTTTGTTCACTCACAAGCTCACACCATAATTAAATAATACCAGCGCACACTATAATGTGAAAGTTGCGCCATGACAATGCATTCCCTTCTATTTTAAGGGCAAACAGACAAAATTAAAGTTGTCTGGCACACAACTTAAGACAACATGTCAGATACTGAATAATAAATAAAAATTCATTATTGCACCTAGCAGGTGGCTGTACTATAGAAACGCTTAATAGGTATCACCTATGTTGGCGCGGTGGCGGAGAGGCTACGCAGCGGATTGCAAATCCGTGTACACCAGTTCGAATCTGGTCCGCGCCTCCACTTTTTTTCTAAGTAGACAGTCTCCAAAGCAGACCATAGCAAACTCAACTACCCTATGTGCAAACCTTGCGCAGCACTACCTGCGTGCGACAAATGGCAAAATAAATGCATTTTTCGGCACATTCAGCTTTGACTCACAATTCAAAAAAACGTATATTAGCATTTACTCATCAAGACCAGCTGAGGGATGGGCCCTGTGACGCTGGAGCAACCTTTAAAGTTAACCGCTTTAAAAAGGTGCTAATTTCCACGGAGAACCAAAAGGTTCACCGAAAGATGAGATGTTACACAGGCCAGTTAACGTCATATGTTAATAATAATGGTTAAGGGTGTAGCGTCATTTCTTAGGTTTTTCCACGGATATACTTGTTGAGCGTTAAGACGCAAGCAATTGTCGTGGAGAATAGAAATGAATGTAACGCTCAAATTATCTAGTTTAGAAAAAGTATCCAGTTTCAAATTTGACCTGCCGCAGCAGGATAAGCTTATTAACAACCAGTTTGTTGCTCGCTTATCAGGCTCGCCGTGTGCGCCTGTGCTTGCGGTTATGGGTGGCATATCCGCAGGGCGTGCTGTTTCAGACACAAGCAATGAAACTGGCTGGTGGGGTGACATTGCCGCCCCTGACAAAGCCATAGACACAAACAGCTTTCAAATTCTTAGCTTTGATTATGTGGACACTAGCGATGCGCAACCCGCAAACGGTAAGCCGTGGCCGCAAATTAACACCAGCACACAGGCAAAAGCCCTAGCAGATGCCATGACAGCGTTTGGAATTGATAAACTTGCTGGCATTGTTGGCGCATCTTACGGCGGCATGGTTGCCCTGAAATTTGCCGAGCTTTATCCTGAAAAACTAGATCATCTAACTATTTTGTGTGCCGCCCACAAGCCAAACCCCTTGGCACAAGCATGGCGCATTGTGCAAAGAAACATTCTTGAATTTGCCCTTAAGCACGGCGACCCAGAAGGTGGCATTGCACTGGCAAGACAACTGGCAATGGTTACATATCGTTCAGCCGAAGAGTTGGGCGAGCGCTTTGGTGCAAACGGTGGGCAATGCCTGCAAGGTTATTTAAAAGCCCGCGGTGAGGCATATAAAACCACCACCAGTTTGGCCCGTTACGGCGCATTGTCACAATCTATCGACCAGCACAGCGTAGACCCCGCAAATATTACCACCCCCTGTAGCTTAATTAGCTTTACTGGTGACCAAATTGTCCCCCCTGCCGACATGGAAGAACTGCACAGGCTGTTGCCAAACAGCAAGTTAACCACTGTAGACACTAGGTATGGTCACGACGGTTTTTTAAAAGAAACCAAGCAATTAAACGAAATCATTTCAAACATTTTATTAAAAAAAACAGAGGCATAAATAATGACCCATAAATTTCACACCTCCACACTTACTGCCCAAGCAAGCGTTGCCACAGACACGTCATACGGTGCTGTAATGCCCCCTTTGCACTTATCTAGCAACTTCACCTTTGCGGGCTTAGGCGAAAAAAGACAATATGACTATTCACGCTCAGGCAACCCCACCCGCGACGCGCTCGGCGATGCCTTGGCAAAACTGGAAAATGGCTGCGGGGCAACTGTGGTTTCATCGGGAATGGCTAGCCTGACACTGGTATTACAACTGGTTGACCAAGGTGGTTTGGTTATTGCCCCCCACGATTGTTATGGCGGCACCCACCGCCTGCTGACCAGTTTGGAAAAACGTGGCTTGTTACGGGTATTGTTTGTGGATCAAAACAACCAGCAAGAACTGGACGTTGCCTTTAAACAAAACCCCGCGTTAGTGTTAATCGAAACCCCAAGCAACCCGTTGTTGCGCATTACCGATATTAAACACATTACCAATTTGGCAAAAGCATGTGGTGCTATTAGCGTGGTGGACAACACGTTTTTGTCCCCTGCCCTGCAACGACCATTAGATTTAGGTGCTGATATTGTTGTGCATTCCACCACCAAATATTTAAACGGACATAGCGACGTGGTGGGTGGTGCCGCCATTGCCAAAAACCCAGAACTGGCTGAAAAATTAGGCTGGTGGGCAAACTGCCTTGGCATTACTGGCGCACCGTTTGACAGCTACCAAACCCTGCGCGGTATCAGAACCCTTGATATACGCATAAAACAACAAAGCAAAACCACCGAAACCGTGGCAGAGTTTTTAGAAGCCCACCCTGCGGTTACAAAGGTTTATTACCCCGGTCTTAAAAACCACCCAGGCCACGCCATAGCCAAGCAACAACAGTTTGGTTTTGGCGCTATGCTTAGTTTTGAGGTTGATGGCGACTTTGCCCAATTAAGCCAATTTGTTGATGGGCTTAAGCTGTTTACCTTAGCAGAAAGCCTTGGCGGGGTAGAAAGCCTGATAGCCCACCCAGCCACCATGACCCACGCCGCTATGGACGAAGAAGCCCGCCAAACAGCAGGTATTGCTGACAATTTATTTAGAATTTCTGTTGGTTTGGAACACGCTGATGACTTGGTTGATGACCTGTCCAAAGCACTGTTGCTGTTAAACAAGAAAAGCACCTTTGCCAGAGCTGGATAAAAATATCAGAATTGGATAAAAATATGGCATAGACGAAGTAATTCATGCGCTGGCACTTGCGTATTGCGCCGAATTATTTCATTGTTTCCACTGTTTTAGTAATGGAGCGTAATATGTGGGAAACTATCCTCATTATTGTAACTAGTTTGGTGGCAGGAATTGTAATTGCCTTTGCCCTGCAACGGCGGGCAAAGTTTATAATTGTGGCGCAAGAACCGCTATCTTTTGCCATGCCAAACAAAGACCCAAGCAAAGAAGTGAGAATTGTTTCTGAAAAAATTTGGTTCATTAACAAGGGCAACCCAGAAGTTAAAAATGTAGAAATGACCTGCAAACGCAGACCTGCGGGGTTTTATTTCATTCCTGAAACTGGTTATGCGGAACAAAATCTTGCTAATGGCGGGTGGCGACTAACAGTGCCTGTGGTAAAATCTGGCGAAACGCTAGAGCTGTATATGATGAACGCGCCAGAGCGCAAAAAATTCCGCTTTAAGGGTGGTAGCCGCATTGCCCAAAAACCAGTGCTTTTTCCCATTGCCAGCAGGCGTGTTATTAGAGGGGCAATTGTTTTTGCCAGCATTGGCATTGTTGCCAGTCTTTATGTCATTGCCAAAACAGCAATTCCGCTAATAGCGCCATATCTTTAATTCACTAAATAACAAATCATAAAAAACAAACAAACAGCGAGGACACCATGAGAAGTATTATAATTGTATCCAGTCTTGCATTATTAACCGCCGCCTGTGGTGGTGAGCCAGAAGACAAAAGCATTGAGGCACAAGAAAAACTATTAAACCAAATTACCGTAGAAAATGTACGCTACCATGTTGAAATATTAGCAGACGATGCCTTGGAAGGGCGTGAGGCTGGCACCCGTGGCTATGACAGTGCGGCTGACTATGTGGCACTGCAATATAAAAACATGGGGTTAAAAAGCTTCAATGGCGGCGACGATTATTTTCAACCTGTAAGTTTTTTACAAAGCAGTTTGGATGTTGAAAGTGCGCAGGTTACCCTTGCCATAGATAATGAGATTTTTGAACTTAGCCTGCGTGATGACTTTATAATGGGGGCAGGTTTTGGCACAACTGTTGAGGCCATTTCAGCACCAGTTGTGTTTGTGGGTTTTGGCATTACATCGCCCGACAATGATTTTGATGATTATGCCGACATTGATGTGACAGGTAAAATTGTGGTTATGCTGTCTGGTGCGCCTGCGCAGTTTAGCACTGACTCGAGAGCATATTATTCACGAACCAAAGCTCAAACAGCCGTAGATAATGGTGCTATTGGGGTTATTGGTGTGCGCACCATAACCGACCAGAACCGCCGTGATTTTTCATTTTACTTCCCAGGCCTGGGTTCTAGCAGCCTGCGTTGGTTGGACGGCAACAATCAGCCGTTTGATGCCCATAGCGAGTTGAAAGTTTCAGCCACCCTTAGCCAACAAGGTGCAGAAAAGCTTTTCATGAACTCAGCCATTAGCTTGGAAGACATTTTAGCCCAAGCCGAAGAAGGCAAGTCGCAAAGCTTTGACATGGATGTGATTGCCAGTTTGGCACGACAATCTAGCCAGCAAGTAATTTCATCAAGCAATGTGGTTGGTTACATTGAGGGTTCAGACCCAGAATTGCGCAATGAATATGTGGTTTATGGCGCGCACCTAGACCATATTGGCATTCGTCCTGGTAAAAATGGCGATAACATTCACAATGGCCTTTATGACAATGCCACAGGCATTGCCACCATATTGGAAATTGCAGGTGCTGTGGCTGACATGGAAGTGAAACCAAAACGTTCCATTGTTTTTGTGTCATACACTGCTGAGGAAAAAGGTTTGCGTGGCTCTAGCTATTTTGTAAACAACCCGCCAGTTGCGGTTGACCAACTAGTGGCAAATATTAATATCGACATGCCAATTCTAACCTTTCCTGTTAACGACATAACCCCTATTGGGGCTGAACATTCATCGCTTTTAAAGGCGGCGGAAGTTGCCGCAGAAACTCTGGAGTTGGGTCTGACACCTGACCCATTGCCTGAAGAAGTTCGCTTTGTGCGCAGTGACCAGTTTTCGTTTATTAAAGCGGGCATCCCTGCCATATATTATAAAGCGGGTTCAAATTCAGCCGACCCACACATTGACGGCCCTGACATGGTGCAAAACTTTCTAAAAAACCATTATCACCAAAGTAGTGACGACCTGTCGTTGGCGTTTAACAAAACTGGTGTGGAAAATTATGTAAAGGGCGCGTTGCTCATTGGTATTAACATTGCCAATGAAGATGAGCGTCCCCACTGGGTTGAGGGTGATTTTTTCGGAGAAAAGTTCGGTCAAAAATAACTTATTAGAAAAAAATGTAAAAAAAATGCATTTTTTCTATAATTGGGCTTGGCATTAGAATTTGTGGATTGTATAAGTGCGCACGCTCATTCTTGGGATAAGAATTTGTACCGTGTTCTGATGACACATTTCGCAGAATGCAGGTACTGATCCCCAGTAGCTCAGTTGGTAGAGCAATCGGCTGTTAACCGATTTGTCGCTGGTTCGAGTCCGGCCTGGGGAGCCATATTATAAAGGGGGTTAGGGATTAAGTTCTCTAATCCCCTTTTTTGGTCGTTTTAAAACAAATTTAAACGTTTTATTTGTATTAAACACATTGCCAAGCAACCATAACTGGCAAGCTCTCATTTTTTGTTTTTTTGTAAACCCGATCTATTTATATAAGCAGAACGTCTAGCAACCAAGGCTTGTAAATAAGCACTTTATTCAGGTTTCACCCTGTTAAGCTTATATAAATAAAGTTTAATTTAAATTAGGCTATAAAAATAAGAATAAAAACAAGAAGGTTCAGCCATTGAATTCAACATCAACAATCCTATTCATTATTGCTATAACACTTCAAACCTATGCAACAATTGAGGCCATTCGCCTTATTAAACATGTGTTGTGGCCCAAGCCTTGGCTGGCATTCACAATAGCCCTTGGCCTTATGGTTATTATTTTTTCTAGTGAGCTTTATTATCATTTCATCATTGGGGAAAGCATTCCTGTTTACGAAGGAATACTGGCCTTAATGATTGCATTATTAATGGCTTATAATGTTGGCTATTCGTCTCCTAGTGTTCGCAGGCAGAACCTTAACCTTAAGCAAAAAACCGAACAAAAGAAAAGGGCTGAACACAGACTTAGTCTTATTAACAATTTTTCCAGTAAATTGATAAAGCTGAACACCGAAGATGAACTAATATGGTATGTGGTCAAGGAGATTGAACAGCAAACAAGATTTAAGGACTGTGTTATATATCTGCATGACGAAGAAAAAAATGTCCTTGTGCAATCAGCCGCGATTGGGCCAAAAAACCCTGAAAAATATGAAATTACCAACAAAATAGAGATACCTTTTGGCAGGGGCATAACTGGTTGCTGTGCCGAGAGCAAAGAAGCAATTATTGTTGATAATGTTCAAGAGGACGAACGCTATATAGCTGAGCTTGATTTTTCTGGATCAGAAATTTGCATACCTATTGTGCATGACGGTCGGCTTTTTGGTGTGATCGATTGTGAGCACCCTGACATTGGGTATTTCACTAAAGATCATCTGGATATTTTAAACACAGTGGCAGCCATGCTAGCCACGCGCCTGGCCCAGTGGGAGGCCATGAAAAACCTGCAAAGAACCCAAAAAACCCTTCTGGAAGCACAAGCCATTTCACACTTGGGGAACTGGTACTGGGACATGAAAACTGGTCAAATTCAATGGTCAGATGAAATTTTTCGCATTTTCGGGCTTGAACCACAAAGCTTTAAACCTAGTTATGACGATTTTCTTGCCGCAATCCCCCCTCAAGACAGGGACAGGGTTGATGAACTAGCCAGATCGATGATGGAGCCAGAAAACACCGAGGCATATAATATCGACCATTCGATAACCCTGCCTGATGGCTCAATCAGATTTGTGAACGAACAGGGCATTGTGCATTTTGGTGAAGATGGCAATCCAGCTTCAATGTCAGGAACGGTACAGGATATTACCGAAAGAATGTTGGCTGAAAAATCAACTAATAAAACTAAAGAACAACTTCGCCAATCTCAAAAAATGGAAGCTGTAGGACAACTGACAGGCGGCATTTCCCATGACTTCAACAATCTTCTCGCTATTATTTTGGGTAACTTGCAACTGTTGGAAATGAACATTAACAGCGACAAACCTGTTAATAAAAAACAATTGAAGGAGGCGGTTGAAGAATCCATAAAAGCAGGGAAAAAGGGTGCTGACCTAACCAAAAGACTTTTATCATTTTCTCGCAAGCAAGTGCTTTCTTCTAGCACGTTGATAGTTAATCAGGTCATAAATGACATGGGAAGCATGCTAACCAGAACCCTTGGTGAGCACATAGAGCTAGCCGTAGAACTCGACAACAACTTATGGCCTGTTGAAACCGACATTTCCCAGCTTGAAAATGCATTGTTAAACATGTCTATAAATTCAAGAGATGCCATGCCTAGAGGTGGCAAGCTGATCATTAAAACCAGCAATATAAATGTTAAAAAAGGCTTCATAAAACAACACCCTGAGTTTCAAACTGGCGATTATGTATTGCTAGAGGTAAGTGACACGGGAACAGGCATGGATGCCAAAACATTAAAGAAAGTTTTTGAGCCATTTTTCACCACAAAAGAAGTGGGCAAAGGAAGTGGTCTTGGCCTGTCAATGGTTTATGGATTTGCCAAACAGTCTGGCGGTCAGGTTGTTATTGTTAGTGATGTTGGTATTGGCACCTCAATAAAAATTTATCTGCCACGGGCTAAAGCCACAGAGGTTAATGTGAAAAAGGTAGAAAAAGGTTTGTCTAACCTAACAGGTAGCGAAACCATTCTGCTGGTGGAAGATGACGATGGTGTACGCAAGGTGTTTGTGCGGCTATTGGATAACCTAGGCTATAATGTGCTGGCAGCCAGAGATGGTGATGAAGCCATAAAAATATTAGGTGATATTGAGCATATTGATATGCTTCTTTCCGATGTAGTGCTTCCTGGTGCTATATCTGGCCCTGAAATTGGTAAAATTGCCCAGCAGCATTTTCCTAACATTAAAATACTTTATGTTTCTGGCTATACTGAGGATAACCATATTATTCAGGATATTGAAGATGATAACGTAAATCTTCTAAGCAAACCGTTTGAGCCCAGCGAGCTGAGCAGTAAAATACGTGAAATTATTGATAATTAGCTTCACTAGCCTGAAATTCAAATGTTATGAATAGCTGTTATGACCCAAAATGATATTACCATTTATGTGGATGCCGATGCCTGCCCCGTTAAGAACGAGGTTATGAAGGTCTCTGCCCGCCATAACATACCCATGTTTTTAGTTAGCAACCAGTGGCTACGCCTAGAGGTTGGCCCTTTGGTACAAAAAATTGTGGTGTCTGATGGTTTTGATGCCGCCGACAACTGGATAGCAGAGCGTGCTGATGCCAACTCCATTGTTATAACATCTGATATTCCTTTAGCTAAACGCTGTGTTGATGTGGGTGCCACCACCTTGGGGCCAACAGGCAAAGAGTTTTCAGAAGAAAATATTGGCATGGCGGTGGCAATGCGTGAACTTAACGCCCACTTACGCGAAACAGGCGAAAGCAAAGGTTATAATGCCAGTTTTTCCAAGAAGGACAGGTCAAGATTTTTGCAAACATTGGAAACAGTAATTAGAGAAAAGTCGAAACATTAACCAAATAACAACCAAAGGTTGCTTAACATTTACTTGAGACGCATGTAGATAGCTAGTTGTAAAGTTTTTCTTTGTTAAACTATTACTTTAAGGCTAAAATATTTATATGCTTAATTATTAGAGCAATTGTTATTTAAAGGGTGTGTTTTGCAGTATATTGGCTTAATTTTTCTTAGCCTTTCAATTATTTTACTTAGTTATGCCGCTTTTACAGCTACAAAACTAATACGTGTAGCCATGTGGAAAAAGCCTTGGGCGGCTTTTACCATCGCAATTAATATTTTCTTGTTTATTCAAGCTTTTGATCTTTATGATTTTTTAGTTGGGAATGCGGCCCTGCCCGATGCCAAAACACACGTAGTTGAACTGATAATAGCTATGTTGATGGCATATGTTGTTTATCACACCAGTCCTGAATTTCGCACCCATAGAAATCAGATTAAAAGACAAGAAAAAGACAAAATCGATGCTGAAAATAGGCTGGCAATTATAAACAAGTTTTCTTCTGATCTTATTAAACTAAACACACCTGACGATCTGGTATGGTATGTGGCCAGTGAAGTGGTTGGGCATTTGGATCAGGAAGATTGCATGATTTATTTGCTGGATGAAGATAGCAACTGTCTGGTGGAAGCCGCGTCTATTGGCTCAAAGCGTTCTGATGACAATAAAATTGAGGACCCTATCAGAATTCCTATGGGCAAAGGTATTACAGGCTGGGCGGCACAAAACAAACAGGCGATTATAGTTGATAATGTAATTGAGGACGAACGCTACATTGCCGAACGGGACTTTGCTGGTTCCGAAATTTGCGTACCTATTATTAATGAGGGGCGTTTGTTTGGCATTATTGACAGTGAAAACCCGACCATAGGTTTTTACACTGAAAAACACTTGGACATAATGCAAACCATTGCCTCAATGCTCGCATTCAGGTTAGCCCAATGGGACACGCTAGAAAAACTAAGTGATGCCAAGCAAACATTGGTAGAGGCACAGTCTATATCACATTGCGGCAACTGGTTTTGGGACATAGAAAAAAACACTATTAGCTGGTCTGACGAAGCATTTAGAATTTACGGCTTCGAACCACAATCATTTGAGCCTACATATTCAATATTTTTATCCCTTGTCCCTGAGGCTGAGAGAGGCAAAATAGATGATATTATTAGCTATCATGTGAAAAATGGAATTACCAAAGGCTATGATATTGACCACCCAGTCAACCTTCCTGATGGCAGTGTAAAATATGTAAACGAACATGGCATAGTAACATTTGACGATAATGGCAGAGCCATTTCCATGTCAGGCACTGTCTTAGATGTAACCGAGCGTAAAATTGCTGAAATGTCGGCAAAAGCTGCGGAAGAACAGTTGTTAGATGTTTTTGCTCTGGCTCCTGAAGCCATTATTACCTTCGACAATGCCATGAATATAGAAATGTTCAACAAAGGGGCTGAACGTATTTTCCTCTACACTGCTGATGAAATTATTGGCAAGCACCTGAACGCCCTAATTCCGCAAAACTTTCATCAGGCCCATAAAAAACATTTGGAGCGATTTATATTCTCAGATGAAGAATACCAAAACATGGACAAGCGATCTGAAATTACCGGCCTAAAAAAAGATGGCACAATTTTCCCTGCTATGGCATCAGTGTCAAAACAACAAACAAAAAATGGCTTTAAATACACTGTGCTTCTTCGGGACATTACCAAAAAACTACAATCTGAAACCAAACTTAAAAACGCACTTATGGCTGCAGAAAATGCCAATTTAGCAAAAAGCTCGTTTTTAGCCGCCATGAGCCACGAGCTAAGAACACCATTAAATGCAATAATGGGTTTTTCACAGGTTATCGATAACATTGGTTTTGACGAACTTGGTAAAAAAAGAATTGAAGAATATGCAGGTCACATTAACCAGTCGAGCAGAACACTGCTGCAATTGTTTAACAATGTTCTGGATATTTCAAGTTTGGAAGCCAACGAATATAAACTAAAAAAATCTAATTTTGAGATTGAGCCAATTATAAAAGAGGGGTTCGATCACACCTTAAAGCTAGCAAAATACAAAAATATAAATATCTCCTACACTCTTGAAGGCGAAAATTTAAGCATTTACAGCGACCCTCAAGCTTTGCAAAAAATTATAATAAACTCATTAGCCAACGCTATTCAGTTCACCCCTAATGAAGGTGACATTCACTTATCTGTTAAGTCCCAAGACGAAGAAATTAAAATAAAAATTACCAGCTCAAGTGCAAACATTTCATCAACAGACCTTATCGCCATGCAAAACCCAATGGATATCGGGTTGGACAACCCTTACCACGCTATTGATGGCACACGGTTAAACCTGCTTATTGTAAAGTCATTGGTAGAGCTACACAAAGGCAAACGTAAAATTTCGTCAGATGAAAATGGCAAGGCATATATATCCATTAGCCTGCCAACAGTTGAATGATTAGGAACCATTAATGCCACATTGTATTATTGAATATGCCAAAGTCTTAGAAAATAAAATCAGCCCACAGGTATTAATAGAAGCAACACAAAAAGGGGCGTTAAACTCCTCACTTTTTGCCCTTGAGGACATAAAATGCCGAACCGTTGCATTTGATAATTTTTTGGTGGGTAGTGGTGATAAAAACTTTATTCACGTCACCACAAAAATTCTCAGCGGGCGTGATGATAAGCAAAAAGAAAACCTGTCTAATTGCATATTGAAAGAACTGCTAGAACTAGGTCTTAGCAAGGTATCATTAACTGTAGAGGTTTGCGATATTGACAGAAACACATACGCTAAAAAAATCCTTTAGCAAGCACAGCAACTACACAATATCTACATTGGTGGATCAATTTTAGCATCTATTAAAAAGGCACCTTTGGTGTTTATAGCTTTTTCTAATAATGCATTAAACTCTTCGGCTGTATCTGCCGAGGCGGCTTCCACTCCCAAGCCTTTAGCAAGGCTAACAAAATCTATTTCAGGCTTGTCTAACGACATCATGGTTTTGGCCTCGTCCCCCGCACTTGCCATCAGACCAAGTTTGGCGAACTCAACATTTAAAATGGCGTAAGATTTATTTGAAAATAGCACAATTGTTATATCCAAATTTTCCCGCGCAATGGTCCATAACGACTGCAAAGTATACATGGCTGAACCATCAGCTTGTAGTGCCATAACCTTCTTATCAGGCTCGGCTATGGCAGCACCAATGGCCAATGGCAACCCTTGCCCTATTGAGCCACCAGTAAGGTCCATCCACTGGTGGGGCTTGGCAAAAATGGTCATTGCCCGCACCGCCAAACCGTTAGTGTTGCTTTCGTCTGATACTATGCACCCATCAGGCATAAAATGCGCCAGTGCCATGCCTATTTTAAGACCATCAAGCTTGCCTTCTGGCAGTGGTGGCAACGCGCCACTAAATGGGGCAACACTGTCACCATCGCCGCACCCAAGCTCCCTTGCCAGCGCTTTTAGAGCAAGCTCAGGGTTTTTTGTTGGTACCGCCAAGTTTATTACATTGCACCCCTCAGGCACAAGATCACTGCTGGCACCTTCATAAGCAAAAAACGAAACTGGTGACTTAGCACCAACTAAAATCAGATGCTTCACATCTTTAAGGGTGGCTAAAACCATGTCACCAAAATATGGCAAACGTTCCGCCCGCACAACACCCTGCCCGCGCCAACGCTTTTTGCTAAATGTTGGCGACGACAAGCCACAACCAGTGGCATGGGCAATTTTACCTGCCAAGTTTAAGCCATCAACATCCAAAGCATTACCGCCCAATAGCAACAGGCATTTTTCGCCTGAGTTAAGGGCATTCGCCACCTCAGCCACAGCTTTAAAATCATCTGAGCTTTTACTGGCTGGTTTATCCTCTGGTGAAAATGTTTCAACACTTTCCCACGCGCAGTTTGCTGGCACAATAACCGTGGTTATTTGGCCTTGGTTTTCCATTGTTTGGGCGCAGGCTGTTAAACATGTGGGCGTTAGTGAAACTGATGTTTTAACTTGGTGGGTTTTATATGAAACCGTTTTGGCTAACGATGCAATATCGCTAGCTAGCGGGGCATCATATTTCATATGGGCAATTGCATGATCGCCAATAATATTTAGCACAGGCGAACCCGCACGCTTGGCATTATGCAAATTAGCCAAACCATTTGCCAAACCTGGCCCCAAGTGAAGCAATGTCATGGCGGGTTTGCCTTTTATACGGCCATAACCATCAGCCGCACCTGTTACCACACCTTCGAACAAGCCCAATATGCCACGCATATCATCACAGGCATCAATGGCGGAAACCATATGCATTTCTGATGTTCCCGGGTTCATAAAACAAACCTCTACCCCGGCATCAGCCAGTTTTGCTATGGCCTGCTCGGCTCCTGTTTCATTTTTTTTATCTTTATCAATACTCATATTTCCACCCTTATCATTAGGCTATAGGCTTACACACTCTTGCGGTAATTTCAAATGGCAAAAAAAAGCCCAACTGATTTTTCAGTCGGGCTTTTTCTAAAATTTTAAAGCTTAAATATTAAGATTCAATTCCAAGATCGCTTAGGAATGATGCTATTTCGCTAGACATAATTTCTGCTTGTTGAGAAAGATCTGCCACGGCTGAATTAACCTCAGCAACACCTTGTGCCGCATTTCCTGATGCCTCACCCATTGACTGGGCGTTGGTTGCCATTTCTTCGGTTGCACTTGCCACTTGTTGTGAATGGCGGGCAATTTCTTTTGTTGCAGCACTTTGCTCTTCAACAGCAGCAGCAATGCTTCCAGAGGTTTCATTAACCTTAATAATAGTTCCTGAAATGCTTTCAATAGCACCCACAACATCTTTTGTTGCAGTTTGCATTGTCTCAATTTGCTTGGTGATATCCTCGGTGGCACTAGCGGTTTGTTGTGCCAGTGCTTTCACTTCTGATGCCACAACTGCGAAACCTTTACCCGCTTCACCAGCACGCGCGGCTTCAATGGTGGCATTCAGCGCCAACAAGTTGGTTTGTGATGCGATATCGTTAATCAAATTCACAACCAAGCCAATTTTTTGACCTGCTTCATCCAACGTCTGAACCAGTTCTGCGGTACGCTCTGCTTCAACCTTGGCTTCACCAGAAATTTGCGATGCATCACCAACCTGACGGCTAATTTCAACTGTAGATGCCGCCAGTTCTTCCGCCGCAGATGCCACCGCACCAACATTGCCTGATGTTTGCTCGGCAGTTGCGGCCACATTTGTAGACAGTTCCCGTGTTTGGTCGGTAGATTGTGACAATACGTTGGCTGAAGCTGAAAGTTCGTTAGCCGCCGCCGCCACTGTGGCTGAAATATCGTTCACTTTAGTTGCAATACGAACCTGCTCGGTAACCACGCTCCAGCAAAGTGCGGCTAGAATATAATTGCCCTCTTTATCACGCACTGGGTTTACTTCCAGTTTAAGGGTGTGCTCACCAAGGCTAATGTTGCTTTTCCACGGCAGGTTAGCAGGGTCGCCCAAAATACGGCGCTGATGCGACGGGTCTTTATGGAAAACATCAATACATGTACCAACCATATTTCTCGCCTTAATAGGTAGCACATCTTCAAGGCCTTCTAGCGTTTTAAGACTGGTTTCATTGGCATAGTTAATAATCAGATCTTTTGGATCACAGGTTAGAACGTTAATTGGAATTTGATCCAGAATTTGGAACAGGCGTTGGCTCTCTTCTTCTTTTTTACGTTCGTTTGTAATAACGCTCCACGATACGGCGGCGGCAACAATGGTGCCGCTAGCATCGCGCAATGCTTTCAGGCTTAAAGACAGAATTTCATCACCAATACTAATTTCAGCATCGTGGGGTAATAGCCTTTCAGCGTCCCCAAGTAATTTTCTTTGGTATGATGGGTCTTTATGGAAAACGTCAATACATGTACCTACTAAATTTTCCACTTTAATTGGCAACAGGTGCTCAATTGGTTTTAAACTTTCGTAAGTAGCAGGGTTGGCATAATGAATAACCAGATCCTTAATATCAGCCACCATTACGTTAAGGGGCAGGTCATCAAGCATTTGCTTATACATACCATTTGTAAACTCAAAACCAGTGCTGGTTTTTTCTACTGCGCCTACTGAAGGTACATCAAGTTCCTGTGTGTTTTTTCTCGCACCGAACATTATTCTCTCCCTACCACTTGAATGATAATAAATTTAAAACTAATAGTGAAATTTCTAAGGCGTTTTTGAACAATTAATTGTTATTTTATGCCGCCAGCTATGACATGCATATGAACATCCAAGAGTAAACTTATAGTTAAAATTTTAGCATTCAGATGAAAATAAGACAAAAATACTATTTAATTACTTTGAAACATCTTGAATAGTGGCTAAACGCTTCAATAAAATAAGCTTTTCGGCATCATTTAATTTTGTAAAAATGCTATTATAAACACTATTGGCGACATTTTTTTGCGCGGTACTGCCTAAGCTATCAGCTGATTTTGCGAACCAAAAAGCTGCCGATAAATTATCTTTTTCCACCCCCTCACCCAAGTAATAAATACTTGCCAATTGGTACATGGCTTTTGGGTGTCCGTTTAGCGCGGCCTTTTTATATAGTTCATATGACAGCAAACTATCCGTAGGCACCCCCCTGCCTGAGGCATAAATTTCAGCAAGCATATATTGCGCAGGAGTAATGCCATTATCACTGGCAAGGGTTAGCCATTTAACAACCATTTCAGGGTTATAATTAACCCCTAGGCCAAGGTCATATAACTGGGCCAAACGATACGCGGCCTCAGCCGATGATTTTTGGGGCGAAGCGTTATTTTCTGCCAAGTTTTCTGCCAATGTTTGCCAAATTTGCACGGCCTTTTCATAGTTTTGCAAACTATATGCGGCAACACCGTCACCAAAACTTGATACTTCATTATCATTAGAACTAGCAAAAACACTGGAAGCACTTGCTAGAATGAAAAGAGCCGTTAATATGCCAACTACGTGTTTCATAAATTTAAGCCTAAATAGCTTTGAGTTATTAAAAAGGCAACATACCACCATAATGGGGAATATTCTATGTCAGACCAAACACCTGCATCACAGGAAGAAAACCAACAATTAAAAGCACTGATGAATGACAGGCTTTGGCTAAAAGTTATCATTGGCCTTGTTTTGGGTCTTATGGTTGGAGCATTGATGGGGCCTGACTTGGGCCTAATAGGGCGCGACAGTGCCGCCGCCATTGGTGGCTGGTTGGCATTGCCCGGCAATTTGTTTTTAACCATGATACGTTTTGTGGTTGTGCCTTTGGTTATTGCCTCTGTAGCATTAGGAATAGCTGGTGGTGAAGACAGCCAAGCAGTTAAAAAAGTTGGCATTTCTGTTTTACTTTATTTCGTGTTTACCACCACTGTGGCAGTTTCAATGGGTATTTTTATCACCTCATTAATCAACCCCGGCGGCTATATGGACCAAGGCATAATTGCTGAAACCATGGGCACAGCAACCATGAATGTTGGGCAAAACCTAGGGTTAGTTGACGCGCCAATGCCTGATGTTATTGTTGGCCTGTTCCCAACCAACCCAATGGCATCAATGGCAAGTGGCGCAATGTTAGAAATTGTTATTGCCGCCATTATTTTCGGTGTGGCTTTGCTAATGATACCAAAACACGAAGCAAAACCATTGAAAGATGTTCTGGTTTCAGTGCAATCAACCACTATGGCTATTGTTACTTGGCTAATGAGGTTTGCCCCAATAGCTGTTTTTGGCTTGTTGGCAAATGTAATGATTAAAGTGGGCTTTAGCGTTTTTGCAGGCTTAACGGCATATATCATTACCTTCTTTGCGGTAATGCTGGCTATTTTCATTTTTTACATGTTTTTGGTATACTTCGTTGCAGGGCGCAACCCTATCGATTTCATTAAAAATGCTCGTGAACCAATGGTCATTTCATTCTCCACATCATCATCATCAGCCACCATGCCCGTAACCCTTAAAACCACCGAAGAAAAGCTTAAGGTTAACCCAACTGTTGGTCGTTTGGTTATTCCTGTTGGTGCAACTATCAACATGGATGGCACCGCCGCTTACCAAGCTGTTGTGGTGCTGTTTTTGGCGCAGGTGTTTGGCATTGACCTAGGTTTGCCAGAAATTGCTGTGTTATTGGCAATTTCCATTGGTGCAAGCATTGGCACACCGGGTGTTCCTGGTGGTGCCTTAGGCATTTTGCTTACTATCCTGATATCAGTTGGCATTCCACCTGAGGGGCTAGCCATTGTGCTTAGTGTTGACAGAATTTTAGATATGTTCCGCACCTCACTTAACTGCACAGGCGACATGGTTACCGCCACGGTTATGGAGCGTATTTTAGGTCTTAAACGCACCCCAGAACAGGCGGCAGAAGCGGCAAAAGAAACGCCGTTAGTATAGCTCACGGGTATTAGCTTGCACCTAGGTGCAAGCTAAACCCTGCGCATACGCCTCGTATTAACTCGGACGGCCGCTTGGCCTACGTTACTCAGTTTGTATAATTTAAATTCGGGGTGCAGCCTTGAGCGCGTTCCATGGGATTGCGCTTGCAATACCGGGAACAAACAAAGACTGGAAGCCGCTAGGCTGACCGGCACTTATGTGCCGCGTATGCGCAGGCAGGGCGAAGCCCGTTGCCGTGAGCTACAAAAAAAAGCGGCCACAAGCCGTGAGAGATAAAAAACTATATCCTAGCTAAAAGCTTGGCCTTTGCCTGCGGCCAATTGCGTTTAAGCAATGCAAACATAACTGTGTCACGCATGGTGCCATCAGGGTTTATCATATGGTCACGAAAGGTGCCTTCATATTCAGCACCCAGTTTTTTAATGGCGGCTTGTGAACGCTTGTTGTTCAGGTGTGTTTTCAACTCCACCCTACCTGCGCCCATGACCTCAAAGGCATGGGTTAACAACAGCAACTTACAGTTTGGATTAACCACCCCACCCCAAAACTTGGGGCTACACCAAGTGTAGCCTATCTCTAACCTGTTATGTTCAGGGAAAATTGACATATAACGGGTTGAGCCAACAAGAGTGTTGCTTGCCTTATCTCGAATAATAAAAACAATATCATTTTTATTATGCAAAATTCCATCAAACCACTTGTCATAATCAAGGTTTGGCCCTTGGATATGATGCCAAATATCGGGATCAGCAACCACAGCACGCAGTGGCTCACGGTGTTCTTCTACTGGCAACTCCAAACAAACATGCTTGCCATCTAGGTTTTCTCTTATCAGTTCCATTTCCACACTCTCTATTACAAATTGCTAAGTATATTAAATAATCAGTTTTATGTGTTTTAGAAGATGTTTTTTTTATATCTTGTGATAAAACCCCTATATGGAAGAAAATAAAACAAAAAAAGCAGTTGTTCTACTATCTGGTGGTTTGGACAGTGCCACAGTGCTAGCCCGCGCTATTCATAATGGTTACGAGGTTTGCGCCATATCATTTCACTATGGTCAACGCCATGCGGTTGAACTGGAGCGGGCAAAAGAACTAGCCAAAACCATGGGCGCGGTTGAACACCGCATTATCGACATTGACCTAGCCAGTATTGGCGGCAGTGCGCTAACCAGCGACATTGCTGTGCCAAAAAATGCCTTAGAAGACAATTCAGGCGAAATTCCCATAACCTATGTGCCTGCGCGTAACACCATTTTCTTGTCATACGCCCTTGCTGTGGCTGAGGTGCTTGGTTCAAATGCAATTTTCATTGGGGTTAATGTGTTGGATTATTCTGGCTATCCTGATTGTCGCCCAGAATATATCGAAGCGTTTGAGCACATGGCTAACTTGGCAACAAGAGCTGGGGTTGAGGCCACTAACAAGTCTGAACGTTTGAAAATTCACACCCCGCTTATCCACCTGACCAAGGCTGAAATTATAATTGAAGGCACAAAACTGGGTGTAGATTATAGCAAAACCATTTCGTGCTATGACCCAAGCGATGATGGCTTGGCCTGCGGTTCGTGCGACAGTTGCTTGCTACGCAAAAAGGGTTTTGAAGACGCAGGTTTACCAGACCCAACACAGTACGCCCCAAGCAAACAATGACCTACAGCGTTAAAGAAATATTCTATACCTTGCAAGGTGAAGGCCAACAAACTGGCAGAGCAGCAGTGTTTTTGCGCTTTGCTGGTTGTAACCTGTGGTCAGGGGTGGAGCGTGACCGCACATCAGCACAATGCCAGTTTTGCGATACAGACTTTGTTGGTACTGACGGTAGTTTGGGCGGTAAATACAAGTCAGCCCACGAACTAGCTGAAACTGTGCTTAGCTTATGGCCCAAAAACACCAACACAAAGGTCGCCCCACTAGTGGTTTGCACAGGGGGCGAGCCATTATTGCAGTTGGATACTGATCTGATATCAGCACTTAGGTCGGCAGGTTTTGAAATTGCGGTGGAAAGCAATGGCACCATAACCGCACCTGCGGGCATTAACTGGCTGACCATCAGCCCCAAGGCAAATTGCCCGTTAAAACAAACATCTGGCGACGAATTAAAACTGGTTTACCCGCAAGAGGAAAACCAGCCAAAAGACTTTGAACATCTAGAGTTTAAGAACTTTTTCTTACAGCCAAAAGACGATACCAACCAACAAGAAAATATTGATAAAACCATTGAGTTTATAAAACAAAACCCAGTGTGGCGCCTCAGCCTACAAACCCATAAGGTTACTGGTATTCGCTAGCTAGCTATAAATATCAAAAATGCTGGTATGGCAAAAAACACCCCAACTACATAAATAATCGCTACCAGTTTATTTCTATCTGCAAGCTTGGCTATGCTAACCGCCGCCACCATGGGCAAGCGCATTAGAACGGGTGTGTTATAAACCAGCGTCACGCTAAACACATTATACAGTAAAAACACTAGGGCAATTTGCAGGGCATAAACAGCATTTGCCCCTGTTATTGCCGTGGCGGCCAAAAGTGCGGTTACCGTGGTGCCAATGTTAGAGCCAAGGGTGAACGGATAAACCTGTTTGAGGCGAAACAAACCTGTTCCTGCCAATGGTACCATTAGGCTGGTGGTGGTGGATGAGGACTGCACAATGGTTGTAATTAACATGCCTGAAAAAATACTGGTTAAGGGCTTTTTGCCAATGGCGGCAAACATTATTTTTTGCGCCCGCCCCACCATTAGTTGTTTCAACAGGTTACCAATATAAATTACCGACAATAATATAAAAATAACGCCAGCAATTACCATTATTATACCACCGACCACTTCGCCCTGACCCTGCCCCAAACTATTGAAAAAACCTATAAACGGCGACGTAAGCCCATGTAAAAAATTATTCCCGCCAAGGCTAATGTCCTGTCCACCAACCAACAGCCCCGCAAAAAACCCTGAAATATGCTCCATAAAATGAAAAGTAAGCTCTAAGGGCAAGAAAATAAACACAGCTAAAAGATTGAAAAAGTCATGCACCATGGCGGCGGCAAATGCCCGCCTGAAATATTGTTTTCGGCCCACATATGCCAAGCTAACAATAACATTCGTAACCGTTGTGCCAAAGTCAGCGCCAATAATCATTGGTATGGCGCTTTCAACTGGCAAGCCCCCTGCCACTAACCCCACAATAATGGACGAAACCGTGGATGATGACTGCACAATAGCGGTGGCTAAAATACCCACAAGCAAGGCTAAAATAGGGTTGGTGGCAAATTCGAATAAACTGTTTAAATAATCGCCGCTGGTTTGGTTTAACCCCACGCCAATCATGGCGACAGAGCTAATAAGCACATAAGTAAGGGTGGCGATTAAAACCCATTTGAAAATTTTATTCGCCGTTCCTAAGTTCATGAACTTGCTAAACCTTTATTATTTGCCGCGCCCTCTATATGGCTCCACACCTTGATCGGGTATCCACAAGCCTTTTGGGGCTTCACCAGTTTGATAAAATATATCAATAGGAATTCCGCCCCGTGGATACCAATATCCGCCCAAGCGCAACCATTTTGGTTGCATCACCTCAATTAGTTTTTTGGCAATGCCAACACTGCAATCTTCGTGAAATGCGGCGTGGTTACGGAACGACTGCATGTAAAGTTTTAGTGACTTGCTCTCAACCAGCTTCGCATCAGGCACATAATCAATAACAAAATGGGCAAAATCTGGTTGGCCTGTAACAGGGCAAAGGCTTGTGAACTCAGGACAAGTGAAACGCACCAAATATGTTTCCCCTGCTTGGGGGTTTGGCACTGTTTCCAGTGTGGCTTCGTCAGGGCTTTGTGGTTGGCTAACTGCCTTACCTAACTGTGCCAAGCCTTCATATGTTTTTTTATTGTCGCTCATGTCTTGTCCTTGTTATTTGAACCCATCATATGTGGTAAAAACTGGCTTTTGTCAAAACATTCAAACTGTTTGGCAAAGATTATAACCATGTGTCATTGTTATTTCTGCCAACTATTACTAATCTAATGCCGAATGTTTAAGTATAGGAACAATATATAATGGCTAAAAAAATTGAAACCCTGCTAGCCACCATGGGTCGTGACGGTGCCAAGTTAAACCGCGTTGTAAACACCCCTGTTTACCATGCCTCAACCGTTATGTTTGATAGCTATGCCGACATGCGCGATGGGGTTAAAAACCTTGATGACAAACCATTTTATGGCCGCATGGGCACTCCTACCACGCGCGATTTGGAAGACGCCGTGTGCGAGTTGGAGGGTGGCGCCGTAACACGGCTGTTCCCCTCGGGCATGGCGGCGGTGACTGTGTCACTTTTATCAGTGCTTAAAGCGGGCGATCACTTGCTGATGAGCGACAGTGTTTACGAACCCAGTAAAATTATCGCAAAAAGCTTGTTGAAAAGATTTGGTGTTGAAACCACATATTTTGACCCGCTTGCAGGTGCTGACATTGCCGCACAGTTTAAAGACAACACCAAAGCAGTATTTTTGGAAACCCCCGGCTCGCTAACATTTGAGGTGCAGGACATTCCCGCCATTAGCAAAGTTGCCCACGAACGAGGCGCATATGTAATTGCCGATTGCACATGGGGTGCCAGCTATTTCATGAAGGGGCTAGAGCTTGGTGCTGATCTTTCAGTACAAGCAGGAACAAAATATTATGTTGGTCATTCTGATGTAATGATGGGCTGTATTACCGCCAACGAGCGTACCGCCGCAAAGCTAAAGCGTTGCCGCATGGACTTAGGTCAAACCGTTGCACCAGACGATGCCTACCTGACCCTGCGCGGTATGCGCACCCTTGGCATACGGTTAGAACAGCACCAGAAAAATGCGCTAACTGTGGCAAATTGGCTAGAAAAACACCCCATGGTTGACCGTGTTTTATACCCACCGTTGGAAAATTGCCCCGGTCATGATATTTTTATGCGTGACTTTACTGGTGCCTCAGGGCTTTTATCATTTGTACTGAAAAATGGTGCATATGCTGATTTAGGCGCACTGGCTGATGATATGGAACTGTTTAAGATGGGCTTTTCATGGGGCGGGTTTGAAAGTCTTATTTGCCCATCAGACCCGACAGGTTTTCGTCACATAACACCGTGGCAAGCAAACGGCCCGCTTATTCGTCTGCACATTGGGTTGGAGCATACGGACGATTTAATCGAAGACCTAGACCGTGGCTTTAGCCGCTATAAAAAGGTAAGCTAAGCCATGTTTGAGCTAACATCAGTTGAGGTAACAGCACTTTTGCTATCGCTAAAGGTGGCGTTTACTGCGCTGTTGTTTGGCCTGCCCATTGCCATTGCTACAGCGTGGCTTTTGGCAAATAAAAACTTTTTTGGGAAATCAGTTATTGATGGCTTAATTCATGCACCCTTGGTTTTGCCACCTGTTATTGTTGGTTACCTGTTGCTGTTGGGTTTTGGCCCTAATGCAGCACTTGGTCAGTTTTTCTCTGATGTCTTTGGAATATCATTTGCGTTTAACTGGAAAGGTGCGGCACTGGCATCTGGCATAATGGCATTTCCATTAATGGTTCGTGCCATTCGCCTGTCCATGGAAAGCCAAAATTTAAAACTGGTTAAGGCGGCAAATAGTTTAGGTGCTAGCCCAACCAAAGCATTTTTCACCATCACGCTTCCGCTTGCTTTCCCCGGCATTATATCTGGCGGCATTTTGGGCTTTGCCAGAGCACTGGGCGAATTTGGCGCTACTATCAGCTTTGTGGCGTCCATCCCAGCGCTTACCCAAACGCTGCCGTTAGCACTGTTTCGTGCCATTGAAACCCCGGGTGGTGAGGACAGCGCCTTTCGCCTGATGGTTATCTCGCTTGCCATTGCCATGGTTGCACTGGCCTTGTCAGAAGTGTTGGCACGGGCGGTTAAGCGCAAGCAAGGGGGGCAAGAATGAAGAAAACCTTGTCCATTAGCCTAAAGAAAAACTTGGGGCGCTTTAACCTAGATGTATCGCTAGATGTGACAGAGGGCATTACCGCCATTATCGGGCCGTCAGGTGCGGGCAAAACCAGTTTGCTCAACCTGATAGCAGGGCTAATGCCTGCGGACGAAGCCACACTAAACCTTGATGGTAACGACATTTCCACCCTGCCCGCCCACAAACGGGGCATGGGTTATGTGTTCCAAGAAGGGCTGTTATTCCCGCACATGAGCGTGGAGAAAAACCTTAGATACGGTGCTAAAAATTTGGACAAAGCCGCTTTTGACGAAATTGTTGAACTGTTTGACCTGAACCAGTTATTAGACCGCGCCCCGCATACACTGTCAGGTGGCGAGGCACGCCGTGTTGCCATTGCTAGGGCATTGTTCAGCCAACCAGATGTTTTACTGTTGGACGAGCCATTAAGCGGCATTGACCCCGCCAGACGGCAAAACTTTTTTCCTTATTTGGAACGCTTGCGCAAAACCGCCAAAATGCCAGTGTTTTATGTGTCGCACCAAATGGATGAGGTAATGCGCCTAGCGGACAATGTGGTGGTAATGGACAGGGGCAAGGTGGCAATTTCTGGCAAGTTAGAAGACATTGCCAGCGAGCCAGCATTTACCAAACTGGCGGGCAATAACGAACGTAGTGTGGTTTTAAGCGGCAAAGTTATTGAAGATGATAATTATATTTGCAAGCTAGCAGTTGCGGGCGGCAACATTACCCTGCCTCATCCACATGATGATACTACAGATAGAGCTGTACGAGTACGCATTTTCGCCCGCGATGTTGCCATAGCCACCAAAAAGCCTGAGGACATTAGCGTTTTAAATATTCTTAAAGTTAGCATTGAGGAAATTCATCACTGCACTGATATTGAAGTTGACCTGACCCTAAAGCTTATGGACGACACAGGGGAAAGCATCACTGGTGCTAGCATTATCACATCGCGCATAACAAAAAGCTCGTGCGAGCGCCTTAAACTGACCGCAAATATGCAAGTTTGGGCGCTGATAAAAGCTGTGGCTATTTTGAATTAAACGCTAGCGTTACATTTTTAAAGGGAAACTGGTTGTCGGAAGCAAACTGGCCCGCGCTAGAGGATTCGAACCTCTGACCTGCCGCTTAGAAGGCGGCTGCTCTATCCAGCTGAGCTAAGCGCGGATGTCAGTTTTGATACTAGTATTAAAACACTAGTGTTAAAAAACTTGCTAGAGGGGTTTACCTTATTCAAAACAAATTTCAAGGAATTTATTCCAAGAACTTTATTACAAGGGATTTAGTACTAGTGTTTTAATTCTAGAATTTGAAATTATCTGAATAAGTTTTGATATGCAGCTTTGCCACATGGGGCATAACCACATGGTAGCTTAGCCCTTGGCGTTTGGCATAGCCTTCGGCATCGTCCAGTGTTGGGAACTTAAGCTTTATTTGGCTGTTAATATCGCCCGAGCCTGACCAACCCATAATGCTATCTGGTTTTTTGGCCTCAGTCGGGACAAATTCCAAAACCCAGTTTTTGGTTTTAGCTTTGCCTGATTGGGTGGCGCTTTTGCTTGGTTGGTATATTTTTGCTTCAGCCATTTCATCTCTCTTATACGCTATAATTATGTTCTATATTTGCGACCAAAACGCCCCAAGGTCAAGCCCTGAAAACAACAAAACTATTATTCATTATCTTCTGCGGGATTCAAATGAGGATGCGTTTCCTCAGCCACTAACAATACCCACAAGCCAGACAACCCCATGGCAATGCCAGTAAACCAAAAGCCGCTCTCCATACTATTGGTATAGTCAGCAATAACCCCAATGGACAATGCGCCAATGGCATAGCCCATGTCGCGCCAAAAACGATACACCCCAAGCGACGAACCCCGCCAGTGTGGGTGTGAAATATCGCTAACTGAGGCAATAAGTGTTGGGTACAGTAACGCCATGCCCACCCCTGTTATAACCGCCGCGACCGACCACAAGAAAACCCCTGCGACACTAACCGTCATTAAC
>DAOWAS010000102.1 GCA_030634465.1 Alphaproteobacteria bacterium
CTACCTCGCGAAATAGTGAAAAAATCGAACATTTAGTGAGGACTTAGGTCTATCTCTGTGGCTGATCTTTGTTTATTGTACCCCCATGCAAAACCAGTGGAAAAATATTTCATTAAAAACCAGTGAGCTAAGTTGCGTTCGTGGCGGGCGCAGGGTTTATAATAAGCTTGGCTTTAGCCTATCAGGCGGTGAGCTGTTGGTTCTGCGTGGTGGCAATGGTTGTGGCAAATCTACCTTGTTGCGTCAGGTTGCAGGCTTTTTACCAATTTACGAAGGTGCGGTTAATCTGTCGTTAGATGGCGAGGCATCATTTTTAGGGGACAGCCTTCATTATGCGGGGCATTTAAGCGGTATTAAGCCATATTTGACCGTTAGCGAAAATCTCATTCTGTGGTCAAAACTGTTTGAAGGCACGGAGCCTTTGGACGAAGCATTATCGTTTTGGGGCTTAATCCAATTAAAAGACACCCCCGCAAGGCTATTGTCCGAAGGGCAAAAACGCCGTGTTGGTTTAGCACGTTTGATGCTTGCACCGCGTCCGCTTTGGCTGTTGGACGAACCCAATGTTGGGTTGGATGCTGAAAACCTGACAAGGTTAGAAGACGCAATTAAAAACCATTTGGCATGTGGCGGCATGGTCATAATGGCAAGCCACGTTGGGGTTGATGTGCCAAATGCTACAGATTTTGATATGTCTATTCTTAAACGTGATGGCCATAAATCTGAGGGTGAGGCGGCATGATATCAGCCCTTAAAACAATTTTATCATACGAATTAAAACTTGCTTGGCGCCAAGGCAGTACGGGCGGCATGGCAGTGGCGTTTTTCTTGGTTACGGTGGCGCTGTTCCCGCTTGGTGTGGGGCCTGAGGCTAAAACCCTAGCAAGCATTGGCGGTGGGGTCATTTGGGTGGCGGCGCTGTTGGCGGCACTTTTATCGTTAGAGCGGTTAATTCACAGTGATCTGGAAGATGGTTTTTTAGACCAACTTGCACTTTCACCGTGGCCGTTAGAGCTAGTTATTTTTGCCAAGGCATTAGGTCATTGGTTGGTAACAGGTTTGCCCTTGGTTTTAGCAACGCCCTTGTTGGGGGTTATGATGCAAATGCAAGCGCACAGTATTGAGGTGATGTTTTATTCCATGTTGGTTGGCACGCCTGCGTTAAGTTTTATTGGCTCGCTCGGCAGTGGCTTAACAGCAATGGTTAAAAAGGGCGGGCTTTTGATTGCGCTTTTAATCTTACCACTATATATCCCAACATTAATATTTGGCGTATCCGCCATTGATGCGGCAAGTTTTAATGGCGACCCAGTACCGCATTTAATGATTTTGGCCGCATTAAGCATTGGCGCTGTTGCCCTAACACCATTTGCCTCGGCTGCCGCCATTCGTTTGGCTTTGGAGTAGTTTATGCATAAATATGCAAATCCAGCACGATTTAACCGCTTGGCAAACGCCATTTTGCCGTGGAGCTTTGGTGTTATGGCTATTGCTTTTGCTTATGGTCTTTACCAAGCACTTGTGGCCTCACCACCCGATTATCAGCAGGGCGAAACAGTACGCATAATGTATATTCATGTGCCAAGCGCGTGGATGTCGCTTGCTGTTTATATGGTGCTGGCATCGGCCAGTTTTGTATCATTAGTGTGGCGGCACCCATTGGCTGACATTGCCGCTAAGGCTTCAGCCCCTGTTGGTGCCACCTTTACCGCACTTGCATTATTCACAGGCTCGCTTTGGGGCAAGCCAATGTGGGGAACATATTGGGAGTGGGACGCCCGCATGACATCTGTATTGATATTATTGTTCCTGTATTTTGGTTACATGGCGCTGTGGCGCAGCATTGACGACCAGCAAAAAGCGGCAAAGGCCGCTGCCATTTTGGCGATTGTTGGGGTTATTAATGTTCCTATTATAAAGTTTTCTGTGGAATGGTGGAACACCATTCACCAACCCGCTAGCGTAATGCGCATGGGCGGCCCCACAATTGATGGCAGTATGTTAATACCATTATTTACCATGTTCATTGCTTTTCATGCTTATTTTATAACCCTGCTGTTGTGGCGCATGAAGGCTGAGCTAAATGAACGTAAAATTCAAATTATGAAAGAAAATGAGGTGTTGGGGCAATGAATGAGCTTTTGAACATGGGCGAACATCAAACTTTCATTTGGTTAAGCTATGGGATTACGTTTTTGGTAATTGTGGCGCTTGGCATTGCGTCGTGGCGGCGTCATGTGCGGCTAAAAACACTAATAGCCAACCTTAAAGCAAAGAAAAAAGAAGAGCAAAAATGACCACCCCTGCGAAAAAAAGAAAACAACAACGTCTGCTTCTAATTATTATTGCACTGGTGCTTTTGTCAGTTGTGGCGGCGCTGATGATGCGGGCAATGGAAGATGGCATAACATTTTTCATCTCACCAACTGAAATTGCTGAGAATGGCAAAGCAGTAGGCGAGCGTTTTCGCCTTGGTGGTTTGGTTGAAGAGGGCAGTGTATCAAGCGAAGAAAATGGCTTGGTAATTTTATTTAATGTTACCGACACCCTTAACAGCACCCCAGTTAGATACCGTGATATTTTGCCCGACCTGTTTAGAGAAGGCCAAGGGGTAATAGCTGAAGGTTCGCTGAACGCTGATGGTGTTTTCATTGCTGATAAGGTTTTGGCAAAGCACGACGAAAACTATATGCCGCCAGAGGTTATGGATATTTTAGAACGTGCCGAAAACTATGATGAAAACAAAGATGAGAATAACTGATGATTGTAGAATTGGGGCATCTGTCACTTATCTTGGCGCTAATGGTGTCGGTGGCTACAGTTTTATTATCGTTTGAGGGGGCAAGGCGCGGACATGTGGCCTCATTAGCGTGGTCGCCGCGACTTTCAATTATACAGTTCGTGTTAGTAAGTGCATCTTTTGCCGCACTGACTTATGCCTATGTTACATCAGACTTTTCAGTTTTAAATGTGGCCTTGCATTCCCACACTGAAAAACCGCTTATTTATAAAATTTCTGGTGTTTGGGGCAACCACGAGGGTTCATTGTTGTTTTGGGCACTGGTGCTAACGTTGTACGCGGCGGCGGTTTCAGTGTTTGGCGGAAAATTAACCCCAAGCTTCAAGGCGCGTGCTTTGGGCTTTCAGTCACTGGTAACCAGTGGTTTTTTATTGTTTATGATAACAACTTCAAACCCGTTTTTACGCATTGACCCACCTGCACTTCAAGGCAATGGCCTTAACCCATTGTTGCAAGACCCCGCGCTAGCTTTTCACCCGCCATTATTATATTTGGGCTATGTGGGCTTGGCTGTGGTGTTTTCATTTTCCTTGGCGGCATTGGTTGAAGGCCGCGTGGACAAACGTTGGGCTAGCAATGTGCGCCCGTGGGCATTGTTGGCGTGGGGGCTGTTAACAGGTGGCATCGCCCTTGGTTCTTGGTGGGCATATTACGAGCTTGGTTGGGGCGGCTGGTGGTTCTGGGATCCTGTTGAAAACGCATCGTTCATGCCGTGGTTGGCTGGCACTGCGCTGATACATTCTGTAACGGTGGTTGAAAAACGCGAAGCGTTAAAAAGCTGGACAGTATTGTTGGCAATTTTGGCCTTTAGCTTAAGCCTTATTGGTACGTTTATTGTGCGCTCAGGGGTGTTAACATCCGTACATGCCTTTGCTGTCGACCCAGAACGCGGTGTGTTTATTTTAGGGTTTTTGGCGGTGGTTATTGGCGGCTCGTTAACGCTGTTTGCCATGCGGGCAAACCTGTTGAAGCCAAAAGGCCAGTTTGAAATTATCAGCCGTGAAGGTAGTTTGGTTTTTAACAACCTGTTTTTGGTCACGGTTTTATTCACGGTTTTTCTTGGCACGCTTTATCCATTGTTTGTTGATGCTATTTTGGGCGAAAAGCTAAGCGTTGGCGCACCCTATTTTGAAGCCACGTTTATACCCCTATTCATTCCAATTTTGTTTGCCATGGTTTTAGGGCCAATAATGGCGTGGAAAAAAGCATCACTGCGGGCAACTCTGTACAGGCTTAAATATGTAGCAATTGCCAGTGTGGTTTTTGTTGCTCTGGTGGCATGGATGACATCTACCTATGAAGTTTTAGCCTTGCTTGGTTTGGCTTTGGGCTTGTGGGTGTTGTTCGGGGTGTTGTGGAGCGTGGCTGATGGCATGTCGCTTGGTCGGGTGTCACTTGCATCTAGCTACAATCGTTTGCGTGGGTTTACGCTGGGGCGGTGGGGCATGTTTGTGGCCCATTTGGGCATTGCCATTACAGTTTTGGGCATAGCTGTTTCCGCCACGTGGAGCGATGAAACCTTAGCCAACCTGAGGGTGGGCGAGGGGGCAGATGTTGGTGCATATCATTTCAGGTTAGATGGCTTGCAACCAGTGGCAGGGCCAAACTATTCAGCAGTGCGGGCATTTTTTAGTGTTTCTAAAATTGGTGATACGAGCCAAGAAATAACAGTTCTTATGCCTGAAGAGCGCACCTTTTGGTCGCCACCAACCCAAACAACCGAGGTTGCCATATATTCAATGTTAAAAGGTGACCTTTATGCGGTTATTGGTAACGAAACCCAAGGTGGACGTTGGTCAGCCAGATTGTATTTCAAGCCATTAATTACATGGATTTGGTTTGGCGGCATTTTAATGATGCTGGGGGCGCTGTTATCAATGTTTGACCGCTCCGCTCGAAGGTCTGATGGGGAAGATAAATAATGCGCTATCGCTTTTTCATTCCCTTAGCCATTTTTGCCATTGCGGCAATTGCTTTTTACATGGGGCTTAGCCTTAACCCCAACCAAATTCCATCTGCCAAGGTGGGCAAGCCAGTTCCTGAATTTAACACCCCTGCTTTGTATGGTGGCGAGGCTGATTTTTCTTCATCTAACCTGCGGGGCTCAGGATACCAGTTGGTGAATATATTTGCCTCATGGTGCGTGCCGTGCCGCGAGGAACACCCCATTTTAATGGCATTGAAACAACGCGGTGTTGTCATTAACGGCTTTAACTATAAAGACACGCCAGAAAAAGGGCGGCAGTTTTTAGAAAGCTTGGGCAACCCATATGACCTTATAGGCCAAGACCAAAACGGACGTGTTGCTATCGACTGGGGTACAAGCGGTGTGCCTGAAACTTTTGTGGTTAACAATAAAGGTGAAATTATTTTTCAGCATATTGGCCCCTTGACCCGAGCTGTGGTTGCGGCAGAAATTTTACCACGTATTGAGGGTGGTATTGAAAGTGATGCTGATGAATAGCCCTAAATATATGATTATTTGTTTTGTTGCCTTACTGTTTTTTAGCACCGGGCAAACAAGCCTTGCTCAGGCGGTTGATGCCCCGCTTGCTGACGCAACAGAAGAAGCGCTGGCACGAGAAATAATGACAGGCATTCGCTGTCTGGTTTGTCAAAACCAGTCCATTGAAGATAGCGATGCTGATCTGGCCGTTGACTTGCGCCAAATTGTGCGCGAGCAAGTAACTGCGGGTAAAAACAAAGAGGACATTCATGTCTTTCTCATAGAACGTTACGGCGATTGGATATTGTTGGACCCGCCTTTTAAGTTGCGCACATTTTTGCTGTGGTTTGGCCCCTTTGTTTTTCTTAGCATTGGTGGTTTTGCTGTCTATGTTAGCTACCGTAAAAAAACCAATGTTGCTGACGAGCCGCCAGAAAATTTACCAGAAAACTTAGAAGCAAAAGTGGTAAAAAGCGGTCACGGTATATCTGCTTTTCACATTGCTTTGCTGGTTGTTGGCTTGCTTGGCCTAACCATATTTTTATACGCTAGTTTGGGTAAACCTAATTTAGCCACGAAAGAAAATGCTCTGCAAACTGATGTAAATGCCGAGCTAGACGATATTTACGGTGAGCTAGAAGCTTTTGTTAAAGATAACCCTGATAACTTAGAAGCCTTAGGACGGTTTGCCGACCTGAACATGACCATGGGGCGGTACGGCGTTGCGGCAAATACATATGGCGCACTTTATTCTGCTCAAACAGAGGCTGGAGCTGAAGGCGGTATTTTACCGCTAGTTTTGCAGGGCGAAGCACTGGTCAGGCAGGCACAAGGGGCTGTAACCCCTGCGGCACGTCTGGTGTTTATAAATGTTGTGGCCGACGAGCCTACCCACCCTGCGGCAAGATATTATTTAGGTCTGTGGTTTTTACAAAACCAAGAGCCAGACCGCGCCCTTAATATTTGGCAGTTGTTAAAGGCCGATAGTCAGGAAACTGCGCCGTGGATGCCAATGTTAAACTTTCAAATAAGCCAAATTGAAAATAACAGTCGTACGGTCACAGGCGGAGGTGTTAGGTCAGTTCAGGCTATTGAAGATGTGGCAAATATGAGTGCTGAGGATCAGCAAGAATTTATCGATAGTATGGTTGAACGGTTGCGTGCAAGGCTTGAAACCACCCCAAATGATTATGCAGGGTGGTGGCGTTTAGCCAGAGTTGAGGTTCAGCGCGGAAACTTAGAAGCGGCATTATTAGCCCTAGAGCAAGCCGAAATCTATGCCCCACCAATTAAAAAGGGGGAGATATCTGCCGAATATATGCGGTTAGAACAGCAATTGGAAAATGAGAGATAATAACTAATTTGCATTTTCTTATAATTTTATCTTTTCATTTAATTTCTATTAATCTTTATTCGCTATAAAAAGCTAGTGTTAGAAAAACAATAAAGAGCGATTAAAAAATGGCAGTTTCACCAACATCACTTTCAAGCTCAGCAGCATTGCTTCAAGACGTGCGCTCAGTACAGTCTAACAGTGCTAAGAAAAGCAATTTTAACTCAATTGTTGAGCAGCAGCAGGATAACAAAAGCTCTTCTATTGCCGCGCAAATTCAAAGCCAGTCTGCTTCAAAACTAAGCCAGAAGATTGATATTCAAGTTGGTGATGATGCCAGAGGTGAGAAAAAGCAACTAAACCTAAGCAATTCAATTCAAAGAGAAGCGCCGTTGGCGGGTGGTTATCAAAACCAACGTCCAGGAAGCATTCTGGATATTAGCGTTTAAGCTTAGCTTTATATAATTAATGAAACAGTCAGCTTTTAGCTGGCTTTTTATTTGTCTTTTTTCTCAAGTTTATCATTATCGTTTGCTACAGGTTCTAATGCATGGCGCATTATCATTGGAATTTGGGCAAAGAAAAATATGAATGTAATGGTGGTGAAGCCAAACACCTTAACCGCCACCCATGTGTCGGTGGACACGTTACGCCAAACCGCCTCATTTAAAAAAACCTTGAACATAAGAAAATATGCCCAATTGCGGGTTAGTAAATACCAGCCCCGTTCGCTTAATGGTGGCATGGCTTGGTCAAAAATATATTGTAGAAATGGTTTTTTTCGCCACATGCCGTAAAAAAGCAATAGGGAGAAAAAGCCATACAGGATGGTGGGTTTAATCTTGATAAAACGCTCGTCATTAAAATAAAGCGTTATCCCGCCCATAACCAAAACAAGAAATGCCGAAAGCCAAAGTGTAGGGGAAATTTTGCCTTGCAACTTCCATGAAGCAAGCATGGCGGTGGGCATTACAACCATTAAGACCATGGTGGCACCAAAAATGCCCCAAATGCTATTGGCTATAAAAAAAGTAAGCAGGGGGCCAATTTCAATTATGAATTTTGTTGAGCCCTTCATTCAGCCTCGCTCTCTAACCCAACCAACATTTTGGCAAAATTATCAGGGTTAAATGGTTGCAGGTCTTCAACCCCCTCACCCACACCAATGGCATGAACGGGTATTGCAAATTTTTCAGCAAGCGCCACCAATATGCCGCCCTTGGCACTGCCATCCAGCTTGGTCATTATCAAACCTGTTATTTTTGCGCTTTGGCTAAACACTTCTGCTTGCGCTGTGGCGTTTTGCCCTGTGGTGGCATCCAACAC
>DAOWAS010000049.1 GCA_030634465.1 Alphaproteobacteria bacterium
AAACATACAAACCAAATTATCAAACTGATCCTCACAAAGAAATTACGAGTTAGTTATGTAATTTTAGAAATGTAAGAAACAATTCTATAAATAGAACCGCCGCCTACATCTCCCTTCCATATTCCAACAATGTCAAAGAGCCAAAAAAATTCACCGTCTTTAGGTCATTGCTGATCTAAAGTCAGAGTATCTTTATATTTAGTATTCTCAAATCAGGATAGAATCACTTAGCTGCGTGACCGTCTCTTGAAACAAGACGCGCTTTATATGATTTTAGAGATACACATGTCAAGCAAAGTTCTGCAGTTTTTTTAAAAAAAATTAGCTTAGTTTTCCCGCCGTCTACATATAGCCATTTTTATAGCCGTTAATGACTGCATATATGGGGCGTAGCAAAAATTAAACTATTGAAATGCGCATAACAATACGTATAACAAATAAGAACAAAACTAAAAAAAACAAGCGCCAATAGAAATAATATTGTTAAATGATACTACATGAAAGTTAACATAGATAAAATGCATCAAACTGGTAAGCAAAATTGGCTGGGGAAATCCATAGGTGGGGTTGTTGGTTTATTAGTATTTGCCATGATCGCAACAAGCGATAACACCGCAACAGACACCATGAGTGAAAACGAGCAAACAGATAGCCAAAATACAGCAACGCTTGGGATTGCGTCTCAAGCTCCACAAAACAACTATGTCGACCAACTTCTGGAAAATACTGCTACCAACCACATAATAGTATCAAGCGAAGTTTTTGGCCCAGCCACACCGCCACCAACCACATTAAGGCTAACACTAGGAAACAGAGAAACGCTGATAGATAAAGTGATAGCTACCGGGGTTCGGGCAAACCAAGCATATCGTGCGGTTGAGGCACTTGGTCGTGAGGTTAACTTGCGCAAGCTACAAATAGGGCAAGAAATAGAAGTTAAAATTGACCAACCTCTTTACCAAGGCGAAAAAGTTAAACTTTGGTCTTTGGGTATTAGATCCGAGTTCGACACCATGGTCAGAGCCACAGCCCAACCTCACGGAATATTTGAAGCCAAAGAAGATGAAATTCCAACCCTGCTAATGACCATGTATAGTTCAGGCGTAATAGATGACAGTCTGTTTTTGGCCGCCGACCGTGAAGGTGTGCCTGCGGCAATTATTATCGAACTTATTCGAGCATATTCTTTTGAGGTCGACTTTCAAAGAGAAATAAGACCTGGAGATCGTTTTGAGGTTTATTATCAAAGACGCCTTACAGAAAGTGGTGAAGAGATAGAAAATGGCTCTATTCAATACGCAAACTTAATATTGAGGGACAAGCCACTGCCCTATTATCGCTTTACCCCATCGGACGATGGTCGTACCGACTTTTTCTCAAACCAAGGTGAAAGTGCCAGACGGGCGTTGATGAAAACACCGTTAGATGTTGCCATTGTAACCGATAGCTATGGTTCGCGCCGCCACCCTGTTTTGGGCTATACACGAATGCACAAAGGGGTGGATTTCAGAGCACCAACTGGCACGCCCATAATGGCAGCAGGTGATGGAATTATTGAAAGATCTAGTCGTTTTGGTAGTTTTGGCAACTATGTACGCATTCGTCACAACAGCACATATTCAACCGCCTACGCCCACCTGAGCAGATATGGAAATGGCGTACGACAAGGGGTGCGCGTAAGGCAGGGGCAAGTAATTGGTTATTCCGGTGCCACAGGACGGGTAAACGGACCGCATCTACATTATGAAGTACTGGTTAACGGCGAACAAACAAACCCTTTAAGGCTGAGTTTGCCAACAGGCAGAAAACTTGGCGGTGGTGAGTTAGACACGTTTATGACCCAACAAAAAGCTATTGATCTAGAGCTTGATGCACTAAGGTTATATGAAGTTATGGGGGATGACACTGACAATTTAAATGCCGCAATGGCACAGCCAGCCCCATGAATTACAACAATCAACATACAACAAAGATTGGTATGATCATGACATTAAAATTTTCAAAACTATTAGTTTCAACTCTTGCAATTGGTTTTTTAGCCATAGCCACAAGCAGTTCTGAGGCCAATGCACATGAACATACAATATTAGAACAAAACAGAATATGCCGCGCCATTGAAAATGATCAGCCGCGCCTAAGTTGTTATGACCGAATAGATATTACTCTTGCCCAGACAAATAATGAAGCCCAAGCCACCACCATTACAAGGCCAGAGCCCGACAGTTCAACACCTGAGGTTAACAGGGCAAACCCAGAAACTTTTGGACTGCCAGAACCAAAAATAACTACTGAAAATGCAGAGCAATACTCAGTTCGTGTGGTTATTACATCTTTTGCCAAAAATCCTTACGGTGAAATATTATTCCACACAGCTAACGGTCAAATTTGGCACCAAGAAGACCGCACTCGTGTCTTCTTAAAGCAGGGAGAAACCTTTAACGGAACCATAAGCAAAAGCACATTTGGCGGTTACAGGCTTAAAATTGATGGCAAGCGCCCCTTAATAAGAGTTAAAAGAATTAGATAGTTGCTAGCTTACAACTATCTCGCCATCTTTGGCTTTAATGGTTAGGCTATCACCATCGTTCACGTCACCTTTTAGAATTTTCTCAGCCAAGGTGTCTTGCACATGTTTTTGGATAACCCTTTTTAATGGTCTGGCGCCATAAACAGGGTCATAACCAAGTTTAGCCAACAACTTTCTGGCACTGGCATCTAGGGTCAGGGTTATTTTTCGCTCCATCAAGCGTTGCTCTAGTGATGAAAGTTGAATATCGACAATCTCGGCAATATTATCTTGGCTTAACCTGTGGAACAGAACCATTTCATCCAAGCGGTTTAGAAATTCTGGCCTGAAACTGGCACGAACAACATCCATAACATCTGCTCTGGCATCTTCAGCATCAGCACCATCTGGCAATGCGGCAATGGCCTCACTTCCTAAGTTTGATGTTAGAATAATAAGCGTGTTGGAGAAATCTACGGTGCGCCCCTGACCATCAGTTAAGCGACCATCGTCCAACACCTGTAAAAGAATGTTAAACACATCGCTATGGGCTTTTTCAATCTCATCAAACAAAATAACCTGATATGGCCTGCGCCTAACAGCTTCAGTTAAGGCACCGCCCTCTTCGTAACCAACATAACCTGGCGGCGCACCAATAAGACGCGCCACTGAATGTTTTTCCATATATTCTGACATATCAATGCGTGCCATGGCGTGTTCGTCATCAAATAAAAATGATGCCAATGCCTTAGTCAGTTCGGTTTTGCCAACACCTGTTGGTCCCAAGAATAAAAATGACCCAAGCGGTCTGCCTTCCTCTTGCAGGCCTGCTCTGGCACGGCGCACGGCCTTGGATACAGCCTCAACCGCCTCTCGCTGACCAACAACTTTTTTAGCAATACTGTCTTCCATATGCAGAAGTTTTTCGCGCTCGCCTTCCAACATTTTATCAACTGGAATACCTGTCCATCTTGAGATAACCGATGCTATATCCTCAGCCGTTACGGCCTCATTAAGCATGGCATCTTGCTCCACCTCAGATGCCTCAGACAACCTATCTTCCAAGTTAGGAATAGTGCTGTAGGTTAGCTCGCCCGCTTTGGCAAGGTTACCGTCTCTTTGGGCGTGGCTTAGCTCTAACCTTGCTTGCTCTAGCGCTTCTTTCAGGTTTTGCGTGCCAGCAAGCTTGTCTTTTTCACTTTGCCACTTTGCAGTTAAACTCGCTGATTTTTCTTCTAGACCAGCAAGCTCTTCTTCCAAAAGCTTGGTGCGTTCAACACTGGCTTTGTCGCTTTCTTTTTTCAGCGCTTCACGTTCAATTTTTAACTGAATAATACGGCGATCTAATTCGTCTATTTCCTCAGGCTTTGAACCCAGTTCCATACGCAAGCGTGAAGCGGCCTCGTCCATCAGGTCAATTGCTTTATCTGGCAAAAAACGATCTGAAATATAGCGGTTAGACAATGTTGCCGCACTTACCAATGCGGCATCAGTTATGCGCACAGCGTGGTGTAATTCATATTTTTCTTTAAGCCCGCGCAAAATTGAAATGGTGTCTTCAACGGTTGGCTCTTTAACCAGAACTGGCTGAAAGCGGCGTTCCAATGCGGCATCTTTTTCAACATATTTTCTATATTCATTTAATGTTGTAGCACCCACACAGTGCAATTCACCTCGTGCCAAGGCAGGTTTTAAAAGGTTTGAGGCATCCATAGCGCCGTCACCCTTGCCCGCACCAACCAGTGTGTGCATTTCATCAATGAATAATACAATGCCACCTTCGGCGGCTTTTACCTCTTGCAACAGGGCTTTCAGGCGTTCTTCAAACTCGCCGCGGTATTTAGCACCGGCAATAAGCGCGCCCATGTCCAATGACATCAAACGCCTGCCCTTTAAGCTTTCTGGCACGTCGCCGTTTACAATTCGTTGTGCCAAACCTTCGGCAATGGCGGTTTTACCAACACCGGGTTCGCCAATTAAAACTGGGTTGTTTTTTGTACGGCGCGATAGAACCTGAATGGTGCGTCTAATTTCTTCATCACGACCAATAACGGGGTCAAGCTTGCCATCCTCCGCTGAGGAGGTCAGATCAATGGTATATTTTTTTAAAGCATCATACTGGTCTTCGGCACTAGCACTATCAGCAGTGCGACCTTTGCGAATTTCATTTATGGCTTTGTTTAAACTATCTGGGGTTAAGCCAGATTTTTTCAATATGTCCGATGTGCCGCCACCCTTTGTTACGGCCAAGCCCAACAACAAACGCTCACTGGTAACAAACTTGTCGCTGGCCTTTTCAGCCAAGCTAGACACCTCATCAAACAGACGAGCGGTTTCTTGGGCAATGAACAATTGCCCTGCGCCAGACCCTTCAACACTGGGAACCTTCGCCAAAACCGCCTCAACCAAAGACAATGCTTTTTTAGGGTCGGCTGACGCCGCAGTCATTAAATTAGCGGCCAAGCCCTCTTTATCATCAAGCAGGACTTTTAAAATATGTTCTGGTGAAAATTTTTGATGGCCCAAGCGCACAGCCAACGATTGCGCGGACTGGATAAAGCCTTTTGATCTATCGGTGTAATTGTCAAAATTCATGTAAAAACCCCTCGTTTGATAATTACCATAATTGATACGCTTTTAAGCATCAATCATAGTCTTACCAAACTATATAGTGTGCCTATTATGCCACACAAGATGAAAGGGTAATTAAATGTGAATAATTATTCAGCCGCTACTGTTTTAGAAGGGCGCGGACGCCTTTTGGGCTTAGGCTTTTCTTCACTTTGCACAGCGGCTTCCTCTGCCTTAACTTCTGGCTTAGCTTCTACCTTAACTTCTGGCTCAGCTTCTGGCTCAGCTTCTGGCTTAGCTTCTACCTTAACTTCTGGCTCAGCTTCTACCTTAACTTCGACCTTTGCTTCTGGCTCTTGTTTCTCAGCCTTTGCCTCTTCTGGCTTGTTTGACTGTTTATTTTCTGTTTTTTCAGATGCCTGATTGCTTTTCGGCTGATTGCTGTTCCGATTATTGTTTTTATTATCCTGAGGTTTCGCCGCAGACAATTCGTTAAACAATCTTTGATAATGCTCAGCGTGTTGCAACAGACCTTCAGCCGCCACGCGGTCACCACTTTGGGTCATATCGCGGGCTTGTGACAAATATTTGTCCAACTGCTGCTTTATCTGGTTTGGGTTGCGGGGCTGGTTACCACCGCGCCCACCACGTCCACCATTATTTCCTGCAGAGTGCTTGCCGCCCCTGCCGCCACGTTGTTGGTTGCTTCTATTGCTCGAGCCACGCCCACGAGAGCGTTGATTAGAATTATTTGCATTCATGTGTTTTGCTTTGGTCTTTTCTGATCATGTAAGATCTAGTTAATCGGGAAAATAGAAATTTCAAATTTCTTACGCAACTTGCGCCATAATTATTTTGCGCCTTTAGCGCTTTTCGTTTTATGTCCCGGGGTTCATAAGGTTCTAGCTTTATAAGCTTTCGACCTCGTAACAACGACAATAACCGCAACTTTAGCTTTTGCCAACATTTATTTAATATATGAAACTGATTTCTATTTAGTTAAACGCCAACACCCGCGTAACACCAGCGATATCCTTATGTTTTACCGCCAGTTTCCAGCCATTATCATTGAATATCTGACTAACATCATCAGTTTGACCAATGCCAATTTCTAGAAAAAAGCAACCGCCGCTTTGCAAATAATTTTTGGCAAACTTTGCCAAAACACGGTAATGCAACATGCCGTCCGCACCACCATCTAATGCAAGCTTGGGGTCAAAACCCGCTACCTCTGTTTGCAGGCCAGCTATATCAGAACTTTCAATATATGGCGGGTTTGAAATTATAATATCAAACTTCTCAGCACCTAAATCAGCACCCTCGCCTGTTAACCAGTTAAAAACTGAAAACTCAGCCCTGTCGCCCAACCCTAAATTTTTGGCATTTTCCGTTGCCATGCTTACCGCTAGCGGCTCCGCATCAACGCCGCGCCCCGTGGCGGTTTTAAGCTCAGACAAAACCGATAACAACAAACAGCCCGTGCCTGTACCTAAGTCCAGAACTTTCAAACCATCAGTTTTGCTTAACCCATTTGCATAATTTATCACCGCCGCTACCAGTGTTTCACTATCTGGGCGAGGAATAAGCGTTGCTTCATTTAGCTTAAAATCCATGCTCCAAAATTCTTTAAACCCTAGAATTCTGGCAACAGGTTCATTAGCCACCCTTCGGGCTAGCATCTGATTAAATTTTTCTTGTTGGCTGTCTGTCAAAACTTTATCAAAATTAATAAACAGGTCTTCGCGCGCCATATGCAATGCATGGGCTAACAACACCTCAATGTCCAAGCGCGGGCTGTCGCTCTCGCTACCAGCTATAGCTTTGCTACCGTCTGCCAAGGCCTGACGAACAGTGTTGGGCATTAATCTACCGCTTCCATTGCCGCCAGTTTTGCCGCTTGGTCTTCGGCTATTAGCGCGGTTATCACCTCTTCTAACCCCTCACCTGCCAAAACCTTATCAAGCTTTTGCAGGGTTAGGTTAATACGGTGGTCGGTTATGCGCCCTTGGGGGAAATTATAGGTGCGAATGCGTTCAGACCTGTCGCCACTACCAACCTGCCCCTTGCGTTGTTCGGCACGTTCAGCATCAACAATGGCACGCTGATAATCATATAGTCTGGCACGCAAAACCCGCATGGCTTTTGCCTTGTTTTTATGTTGCGACTTTTCATCTTGTTGTTGCACCACTAAGCCAGTGGCTAAATGGGTAATGCGAATGGCACTATCTGTAGTGTTAACCGACTGACCACCAGGGCCGCTGGCTCTAAACACATCAATGCGAATGTCCTTATCCTCAATTTCCACGTCAACCTCTTCAGGCTCTGGCAAAACCGCAACTGTTGCGGCTGAGGTATGAATGCGTCCACTGCTTTCGGTTTGTGGCACACGTTGCACACGGTGCACGCCACTTTCAAACTTAAGACGGGCAAACACGCCCTTGCCCTTAACGTTTACAACAATTTCTTTATAGCCGCCCATTTCCCCTGCTGATGAGCTTATTAATTCCAACTTCCAACCTTTAATCTCGGCATAACGTTGGTACATGCGGTACAGGTCGCCCGCAAAAAGTGCGGCTTCATCGCCGCCAGTACCAGCACGAATTTCCAAAATGCTTGAGCGGTCATCGGCGGCATCTTTGGGCAACAACAATAGTGACAGTTCTTTTTCCAGCTTTGGCATCTTGGCTTTGGCTTCGTGGAACTCACCTTCTGCCATACCGCGCATTTCAGCGTCGCTATCCTCGTCCGTCATCATTTCCGCAAGGTCAGCCATTTCGCTAGCCAAGTCGCGCAGTTCAGTTGCTTTTTCCACCACTGGGCCAAGGTCTGAAAACTCCTTGGAAACCTTGGCAAAACTTTCACCCGCCATTTCGCTAGGGTTGGACATAGCGTGCTGTAAATAATCGTGACGATCTAATATCTGTTGAATTTTTTCTTCTGGTATCATGAAACTAGGTGCCTTGAAATATTGGTAAAATAAATTGGTCTTATAAAACTAACAATTTCAATAGCTATGTTTCGGGTACAATTTTTTCAACTATTTCTTCAATGGCAACTTCTTGTTGTTCACCGCTATCCAAGTTTTTAATGACAGCAATGCCCTTTTCTATTTCGTCATCGCCAATAATAACAGCGTGTGAGGCATTAAGTTTATTTGCCCTTTGCATGCGTTTTTTAAGGTTGCCCTTAAACGCCATGTCAACTGTGCGCCCTGTTAGGCGAATGTAATAAGCCGCCACTGAGCCCAAAATGGTTGCATCTTCGCCCAAGGCAATAACCGAAATTGGACGCTCAACCTGTGGCAGGTCAGCCAACAACATGGACAAGCGTTCGATACCCGCCGCCCAACCAATGCCTGCGGTGGGCTTGCCGCCCATTTGTTCCATCAAGCCATCGTAACGACCACCGCCAATAACCGTGCCTTGTGCGCCCAAAGCCGTGGTTATAAATTCAAATGATGTGTGGCAATAATAATCCAGCCCGCGCACCAAAGTTGGGTCTAATGTGAAAGGAATACCAAGTGCGGTAAGGCCAAGCTGAACACGGGTGAAAAACTCAACCGATGCTTCATTTAAATAATCAGCATAACTTGGTGCATCAGCTAGCAGTGCCTGATCGCCCTTGTCTTTACTGTCTAAAATTCGAAGCGGGTTTTTATCTAATCTAACCAAGCTGTCCTCAGACAATTTATCTTTATGCTTTGAGAAATATTTAACCAAGGCTTGGCGGTAATTATCGCGGCTTTCCTTGTCGCCCAAACTATTAAGATGCAAGGTAACGTCGCCGCCCACACCTAGCTCCATCAAAAGCTGATGCGCCATGGCGATAATTTCAACGTCAGCCTCAGGCTCAGGCGCGCCAATAATTTCAGCATCTAACTGGTGAAACTGCCTGAAACGACCTTTTTGCGGGCGTTCATAACGAAACATCGGCCCCCAACTAGCAAGCTTGCTAACACCAAACTGTTGCATGCCCTCAGACATATACGCCCTAGCAATGCCTGCGGTATATTCAGGGCGCAAGGTTAGGCTTTCGCCGCCACGGTCTTCAAAGGTGTACATTTCTTTTGAAACCACATCTGATGTTTCGCCAAGAGTGCGGGCAAAAACATCGGTAAATTCAAAAATTGGTGTGTGAATTTCTTTAAAGCTATAACGCGACGAAATTGACCTGAAAACATCCACCACCCATGAAAAGCGGCGGGCATCTTCACCCCAAATATCTTGTGTCCCGCGTACGGGTTGCAATTTAGCTGCCATGTTACTTCACCTGACCTGTTTTAATTTTTAGCTTCATCTTGTATTTTATTTTCTTCAACTCTGGTAATTTCTTCAACCTTGGCCTCAACCAACTCAATGATATGCTCAACCAAGCCGTCATCATTTATTTTATGGTCGCTAACACCGTTAAGGTAAACCATATGGTTACCCTTGCCACCACCTGTCAGGCCTATGTCTGTTTCTTTGGCCTCACCGGGGCCATTAACCACACAACCAATAATAGACAGGCTTAAAGGCACTGTAATGTGTTGCAAGCGTTTTTCCAATGTCTCAACCGTTTTAATAACAGGGTAGGCCTGTCTGGCGCAAGAAGGGCAAGAAACAATACGCACACCGCGGTGGCGCAGGTCTAGTGACTTTAACATTTCAAAGCCAACCCTGACCTCTTCCACAGGGTCAGCAGAAAGTGACACCCGAATGGTATCGCCAATGCCCGACCATAATAACATGCCCATGCCGATAGATGATTTAACCGTGCCGGCACGAAGTGCGCCCGCCTCGGTAATTCCTAAATGAAGCGGATAATCGCAAGCCTCTGCCAAACGCTGATAGGCCGCTACTGCCAAGAAAACGTCTGAGGCCTTAACGCTGATTTTAAAGTCCAAAAAGTCATGATCTTCTAAATATTTAGCGTGGTTTAGGGCGCTTTCCACCATGGCATCGGGACATGGCTCGCCGTATTTTTCTAACAATTCTTTTTCTAACGAGCCTGCATTAACACCAATGCGCATGGAACACCCGTGGTCTTTTGCGGCTTTTACAACCTCAGCCACCCTGTCGGCACTGCCAATATTGCCCGGGTTTATGCGTAAACACGCTGCCCCTGCTTCGGCGGCCTCAATAGCGCGTTTATAATGAAAATGAATGTCGGCAACAATGGGAACATTAACCCCTTTTACAATTTCAGCAAGTGCCGCGGTTGATGCCTGATCAGGACAAGAAACACGAACAATATCAGCGCCCGCCTCTTCCATAGCCAAAATTTGTTCTATGGTGGCTTTGGGGTCACTGGTCAGGGTGTTGGTCATGGACTGCACTGCTATTGGGGCATCGCCACCAACAGGTACATTGCCCACCATAACCTGGCGGCACTGTCTGCGAATTATGTCACGGTAAGGTCTAAGGCTCATGCCTGTTCCATCTCAAATCATCTTATTGTCTAAGACGCTTACATTTATAGCATATGCCCTTTCGGGGAAAGGACAGATTTATAATTTTTTAAATTAGGAAAAGCACCAAAAGCATATGGTGACTTAAGGCAAAAGCTCTTGCTGTTGGCTATTGCCTGCATCAGGGTCAAGAACAACCTGATCTAGTGCCAGAGCATTTAAAATTGTGCCGTAACCAGATGGAACTGGCAACTGCTGACCGCTATGAAAAAACTCTAAACCACCAGCATTACCAGTTGTTAAAAACAGGCCCTTGCCAATTGGCGCATTATAGCTTTCACCTTTATGAATAATATTGTCGTATAAATTATTATTCTCAGCGCCAACGATCATCATCCAAGTATCGCTAACAGCTCTAATTTCTACAAAGCGTTCAACTTCTTCAATCACAAGCTCTTCACTTACACGCTCTTCAATTTCTGGCGCGCTTGCAACAAGTTCAACCACCTTGGCGGGCTTATCAGTTTTTGCAAACGCTACTTCTTCTACTGATGCAACTTCATTTGGCGCAACTTCATTCACACCGTCTTGTGTCACTTTTGGCGCGGCAACTGTGCTGTTTAGAGTTTGCGCCTCAGAAATATAATTAGCCGAAGCCGACATCTCGTGCGGTTGTGGTTGGTACTGCGTTATTTCTTCTTCTGCACCACCTGCAAAATAGGAATAGCCAGTAATTATACTAGCCAAGGCACCAGATATAACCGTAAGAACCATAATGCTTGGCATGGTGCTGTCATGCGCCTTTTCAGGGACATTAACCTCTACAGATGGAATTTCCTCTGGGGTTGCGCCTTTTGCCTTATGCACCATTTCATCCGCATCCAACCCTAAATGGGTGGCATAAGTGCGTAAAAAACCAATGGTGAAGGTTTGCGCAGGCAGGTTGTCTTTGTCGTTACCCTCTAAGGCACGCAAATAGGTTTTAGAAATGCATAATTTCGTTGAAATATCAGGAAGTTTCAGCCCTTTCTTACGACGGGCCTCCTTCAATATATCACCAATTGCTTTATTCATTTTACCACCCTCCAAACAAAAAGCCCCATCGTTAAGACGAGAAAAAACCTCCCCTTTAACGAGCATTTAGGCAAAGCCATTTGCTTGCCCTAGCTTTATATTTTGCTTGATACCCTTCAACTTGCGATGCCAAAAACTTTTAATAAATTAGCTTGTTGACATTTACAAAAATACCCATGCAAATCACAGTGAATATGATTAGCTATGCCTAGTCAAATAAAAATAATGTAAAACTTTAACAACTAACGGCTGTAACAGCTTGAAATTAGTCGAAAATTCCGTTTTGGCGGGCATAGTCAAGCAGTGGCTTTCGCAGGCTTTCTTCACCCCCATTTAGAGCCGTTTTCATAAAGCTTTGCAACGATTCTACATTAATATTACGCAACATCATTTTAACCGGCCCTATGGATGATGGCGAAACTGAAAAACTCTTTATTCCCAATGCGATAAGCGCCATTGCTTCAAGTGGTGACGAGGCCATTTCACCGCAAATAGTAACAGGTACATTATGCTGTTGGCATTGCTGTGCCATATGCCTTAAAAACCTTAAAGCTGAGGCTGACAAAAGGTCGTACCGACCAGACAATTCAGGGTTGCCGCGGTCAGCGGCAAAAAAGAACTGAAAAAGGTCATTTGTACCAATAGAAACAAAGTCTACCTCAGGTAAAAGCTGTTCTATATCCCAAGCCAAAGATGGCGTTTCAATCATTGTTCCTAAAGTGATTCGTTTTGGTTTTGTCTTTTTAAGAACATCTAGCCGCTCAACCTCTTTATGAAACAACGCCTTTGCTGTTTTAAACTCTGACACGTTTGAAACCATGGGAAACATAATGTTTAATTCTTTTCCCGCCGCACTTTCCAACAATGCCCGTAACTGATAACGAAGCAAACCTGGACGGTCCAACCCCATGCGCAAACCACGCCATCCCATTGCGGGGTTTTCTTCTGATGTCTGTTTTAAGAAAGGTACAATTTTGTCGCTACCAATATCTAGCGTTCTGAAAACAACGGGCTTCTTCCCCGCATTTTTTAACACCTTGCTATAGTGGCTTTTCTGTTCTTCCATTCTAGGCAGTGTGGCACTAACCATAAACTGAAATTCAGTTCTAAAAAGACCAATACCATCGGCACCAGTTTCGTGCATGCTCTCTAAATCTATTATCAGACCAGCATTAATATAAAGGTCTATTTTAACCCCATCTTTGGTCTCACTGGGCAATGATTTTTGTGCCGCATATTTTTCTAAAAGACTGGCTCGCTCGCCCAAGCTTTTGCCGTAAGTGCTTTCAATGTTTTCCGACGGGCGCACAACCACACGCCCCGCAACGGCATCGACAATAATGGGGTCGTGCTCTTGGGTTTCAACAAGAATGTTTTTTACCCGCCCCAGCACAGGTATACCCAATGCCTTTGCCACAATTGTAACATGCGAAGTGGCTGAGCCTTCTTCTAACACCACGCCCATCAATAGTTTGCGGTCATAATCCAACAGCTCGGCAGGACCCATATTCATGGCTATCAAAACTGAATTTTCCGTTAGCCTGTGGTGTTCTTCATCGCCGTAATGGCCTGTAATAACACGAATTAACCGACTGGACAGGCTTTCCAAATCGCCCAAACGTTCGCGCAAATACGGGTCGTGGGCTTGTGACATTTTAGAACGCAGATCCTGTTGTATGCGCTCAACCGCGGCTTCTGCAGTTAGACCTGTTTCAATTGCCTTGGTAATTTTTTCCTGCCAACCACGGTCGTAAGCAAACATTTTATAGGTTTCTAAAATGTCCTTGGTCTCACCCGCCTGCGCAACATCGCTACCGCTTATCATGTCATCAAACTGTTGGCGCATTAAGGAAAGGGCACTATCCAAACGGTCTAATTCTTCATCAACATTTTCAGAAGTAACGTTAACTATATCGACCTTTGGCTCGTGGAAAACAGCAACGCCTCGTGCCAAACCCTCAGCCAAAACTTTACCACTTATGGTCACTGAATGTGCTGCAACACTAACCGCTTTAAGGTTTTTATCGCTAACAAGTTGGCTTGTGAACAGTTCGGCAATAACCATTGCAACGGTTTGCAAAACCTCTACTTCTTCTTCGGCATATTGCCTTGTTTCAGCGGTTTGAACTGTTAATACGCCTGCCACACGGCCTTGCTTTATTATTGGCACACCCATTAATGAATGGAACATTTCTTCGCCAGTTTCGGGACGAAATTCAAATTTGGGATGTTCGGATGCCTCAGCCAAGTTTAACGGAACCCCTTCACGGGCAATCAAACCCACAACACCTTGGCCAATGCGCAGTTCGGTTTTGTGAACGGCCTCTTGACGCAAACCGTGGGCGGCGAATAGTTCCAGAATGCCATCATCTCTAAGGAAGTATAACGAGCAAACATCAACCGCCATGTTAGAGGCAATTATGCCAACCATTTCATTCAACAATGACTGGCCGTCTTTTTTGTCTGCCATCAAAGTATGCAAACGGCGCAATAAGTGTCGTGGTCTGCTATCCTTGTTCATGTGATAGTTCCATAGCGCTACAATAAAATTAAGTTATATTTAGCCTAGTGGTTTTTGCTTAACTGCTTAACTGGCTGCTTAGTTCTCCAGAAAAATTACAGCTTGCTCCACCAGTTCTTGAATAATTTCCGTGGCAGGCTGTTCTTTTTTCACCATGCCAACGCTTTGCCCTGCCATTAATGAACCACCTATTACATCGCCATCAATAACCGCGCGCTTAAGCGAGCCAACCCAGAACTTTTCTATTTCAAGCTGGGCTTCTTCTAGCTCTAACTTGCCAGCATGGTATTTTGATGCAACATCTCGTTGCACTGCCATAAACTCTTCGGTGCTTTTGTTTTTCAAGGCGCGAACAGGAATTACAGGAAGCTGTGGGTCAAGTTGCACGGTTGCCAGTGCATCGCGCGAAGGAGCGCGCATAAACGCCTTTTTAAACGCAGGATGGGCAATGCTTTCTGTGGCGCAAACAAAACGTGTGCCAAGCTGAACACCAGCAGCACCCATTGACATATAGCTAACCATGGCCTCACCACGGCCAATGCCACCAGCAACAAAAACAGGGATGTCTTTAATGTGGGGTAAAATTTCTTGTGCCAAAACCGCAGTTGAAACAGGGCCAATATGACCACCAGCCTCAGCCCCTTCAATGATAAGTGCATCTGCAGTACGAGATAGTTTCTTTGCCAGTGCCAATGCTGGCGCAAAACACATTACCTTGGCACCGTGTTCTTTAATTTTATCAATTGATCCTGCAGGGGGCAAACCACCAGCTAGAACAACATGAGTAACACCCTCAGCACCACAAACATCAATAAGGGCGAACAGGTCAGGGTGCATGGTAATTAAATTTACCCCAAAAGGCTTGTCTGTCAGCGCCTTTGTGGCTTTAATTTCAGCCTCAAGCAAATCGGGGGTCATGCCGCCACATGCCAGCACACCAAATGCGCCCGCTTCGGAAATGGCAGCAACTAAATTACGGTCAGAAACCCAAGACATTGCCCCTGCCATGATGGCATATTTCGACCCTAAAAATTCACACCCGCGCTTTGAAAGTTGGGCAAATTTATCAGCACCAACGCCATCCATTACAACTTGAACCTGATTTTGAATATCATTCATTTTTACTTAGCCTTTAATTTACCTGGCATCTAAAATATAAGCACTGTGCAACGCCCGCACAGCTCTTTCCGCAAACTCATTTGCAACTAAAACACTAATTTTTACCTCAGAAGTAGAAATTGCTTGGATGTTGATACCCTCTTTTCCCAAAGCATCAAACATAATCTGTGCCATTCCCGTGTTTTTTTCTAAATTCATTCCAATAACTGACACTCTTACCACATCTTCATCGGCTATTATCTCACGAAAGCCAATTTCTTCTCTGGCATCAGCAATAAGCTTTAATGTCAGGTCTTTATCTTTTTGTTCAACCGTGAATGTAACGTCAGTGCCATCATCACCCTTACTGGTTCGCGACAAGTCCTGCACTATCATGCTTACGTCAATATCAGCCGATGCTAGTGGTCTGAAAATAGCGCCTACCGTTCCCGGTTCATCGCGCACACCAAGTACTGTAATTTTTACTTCGTTCGCGGAAAGAGACACACCTCTTATTTTCTTTCTATCTATCACATGCAGTCTCCAATTAAATTATGAGATAACTGTTCCTGATACATTTTCAAAACTAGACAAAACCTCTAACGTTAAACCATGTTGTTGCGCCAGTTTTACGGCACGAAGCTCCATAACATTAGCCCCATTGTTAACAAAATTTATCATTTCATCGTAGGTTAAAGTGTCTATTTTTTTACTTACACTGTTTTTGTCACGGCTTTCTTCGCTGCTTTTTTTCGGGTCGGCATCATAAACACCGGGCACATCTGTATAAATATCACACTTCTCAGCGTTCAGGGCTACCGCCATAGAAACTGCTGTCAGGTCTGAACCACCACGACCCAGCGTGGTAATGCGGTTATTGGCATC
>DAOWAS010000135.1 GCA_030634465.1 Alphaproteobacteria bacterium
GTGGGCATCTGGCAACCATGTATGTACAGGCCACATGGGCATTTTAACTGCAAACGAAGCAAAAAAGCCAAGCCACAGCCATGTTTGGGCTGATGACAAGAAGCTATGGTCCATCATTGCAGGAATACTGGCAGTGCCAGCATCGTTAATCATATACAACACCGCAACCAGCATGAAAACTGAGCCAAGCAATGTATAGAGGAAGAACTTGTAACTGGCATAGAACCTGTTTGCCCCGCCCCAAATACCAATTATCAAGAACATTGGTATCAAGCCACCTTCGAAGAATATGTAAAACAGAAATAGATCAAGCGAAGTGAAAACACCTATCATCAGGGTTTCTAGCAACAAAAACGCGATCATAAATTCTTTAACCCGTGTGTCGACAGACCTCCAACTGGCTAAAATACATATGGGCATAAGGAACGTGGTCAACAGCACAAATAGTAATGAAATGCCATCAACACCAAGGTGGTAGCTAATGGTGTCGCCAATCCACGGTACATTTTCAACTAGCTGAAAGTCTGCTTTTGTGGGGTCAAATAATGACCATACAAACAGCGACAATAAAAACGTTGTGATGGTTGTGGCTAGTGCCATGTTGCGGGCATTGCGCTTAACAATCGCAGCATCGCCCTGAATTGGCAAAATAACCAAAGCACCAAGTAGCGGAACTAACAACAGTAGGGAAAGGTAAGGAACATCTAACATTTAAAAGCCCCCCCTTGTGAACATAAACCAGGTGACCAACAGTGCTACTCCAATAAGCATGGCAAAGGCATAATGGTATACAAACCCTGTTTGCACACTGCGCGCCCGTTTTGCCATCATCATAGCAAAGGCGGCAAAGCCATCAGGGCCGAAACGGTCAATTACACCGCCATCGCCTTTTTTCCACAAAAACTTGCCCAACCAAAAGCTTGGGCGAACAAACAAAAAGTCGTAAAGCTCGTCCCAATACCATTTGTTGAGCAAAAATTGATAAAGATATTTAAACGCCCCTGCGACCTTGGCAGGTAGCTCGGTTGACTTGATGTAAAATTTATAAGCAATGATAAAGCCCAATATGCTGACAATCAGTGGCAAGAACTTAACAAAGGTCGGCACATGGTGAATGCTTTCTAAAATATCATCACCCTTGACGAATAGCGCAGCACCCCAAAACTCGAACCTGCCCTCGCCCACAAACATGTCTGAGAATACAAAACCTGCAATAACAGCACCAATGGCTAGCACCACAAGCGGCAGTAACATCACTGGCGGGCTTTCGTGCATGTGTTTCAGGGTTTCTTCACCGCCACGTGCTTTGCCGTGGAAGGTCATGAATATCAAACGCCATGAATAGAACGAGGTCATAAGTGCCGCCACTATTGCCATTATAAAGGCATATTCACCAACACCTGTGTGGGCGGCGTAAGCGGCCTCAATAACTGTGTCTTTTGAGAAGTAACCAGCAAACGGGAAAATACCTGTTAGGGCAAGCGTGCCGATAATCATCATAATATATGTCATGGGTATCATTTGGCGTGAACCACCCATTTTACGCATGTCTTGTTCGTCAGACATGGCGTGGATAACCGAACCCGCACCTAAGAACAACAATGCCTTAAAGAACGCATGGGTGAACAAATGGAACATTGCCGCACCGTATGCGGAAACACCAAGGGCAAAGAACATGTAACCCAACTGCGAACAAGTGGAATAGGCAATTACGCGCTTAATATCATTTTGCACCAATGCAACTGATGCCGCGAAAATAGCCGTTGTTGCACCCACTACTGTCACCACATCAAGGGCAAACGGGGCAAATTCAAACATTGGCGACGTGCGCGCCACCAAAAATACACCTGCTGTAACCATAGTTGCGGCGTGGATAAGGGCTGAAACTGGTGTTGGGCCTTCCATGGCATCTGGCAACCATGTGTGCAGGCCAAGCTGGGCTGACTTGCCCATAGCACCAACAAACAACAGCAAACAAATGGTGGTTAGCACATCTGCTTCCATGCCTAAGAACATAAAGGTTTGCCCAGCTATTGCAGGAACTGCGGCAAATACCACGTCAAATGTAACACTGCCAAACACCAAGAATATGGCTAAAATACCAAGGGACAAACCAAAGTCACCCACACGGTTGACCAAAAATGCTTTAATTGCCGCAGCGTTTGCCGATGGTTTTTTATACCAAAAACCAATTAGCAAATATGACGCTAGGCCCACACCTTCCCAACCGAAAAATAGTTGCAGGAAGTTATTGGCGGTAACCAGCATAAGCATGGCGAACGTGAATAATGATAAATAGGCAAAAAAGCGCGGGTTATGGTCGTCGTGGCTCATATAACCAATAGAATAAATGTGAACTAACGCTGAAACCAATGTCACAACCACCAACATTACTGCGGTTAGGGCATCAATTTTCAGTTGCCAGTGAAAGTTCAAGTCGCCCGACGACACCCAGTTAGCCACATGAACCATAGTGGTGTTGCCACCAACGGCAACATCCATAAATGCAACCATGGACAACACAGCACTTGCCACCAACAGGCCAGTGGTAATCCACTGCGAGGCTTTTGTTCCCAACTGCCGCCCAAACAGACCAGCAATTAAAAACCCGATTAACGGCATAAAGACAATAGCTTTATACATCTTCCTTTATCCCTTCATCAGGTTGATATCTTCAACCTCAATACTGCCGCGATTGCGGAAATAAATAACTAAAATAGCCAGGCCAATGGCCGCCTCTGCCGCCGCCACTGTCAAAACAAACATGGCAAACACCTGCCCCACCATGTCGTTCAAATGGGTGGAAAAGGCCACAAAATTAATATTAACCGCCAGAAGCATAAGCTCTACAGACATCAATATGATAATGACGTTCCTGCGGTTGAGGAAAATTCCAAACACCCCAAGGGTGAATAAAATTGCGGCGAGCGTTAGGTAATGCCCCAATCCAATTGTTAATAATCCAGCTTCCATCTTGTTTCCTTATATGCCTCTGCCGGGGCGTACTTTTTTAACTTCAATCACATCTTCAGGGCGCGTTGCTACTTGGTCAGCAATAACCTGACGCTTAACACCAGGGCGTTTTCTATGGGTCAGAACAATTGCCCCGATCATTGCCACCAGCAAAATCAAACCTGCTGCCTGAAAAATGTAAATATAATCTGTGTATAGTATGCGGCCCAATGCCTCAGTGTTTGTCACACCTTCAGGTGTTGGCTGTGCCACATGGCTTAACGCCTCAGTTGTTATGTCCGCAGAACGGCTTATCAAAACCATGACAATTTCTGCTAACAGCACCAAACCAATGGTGGCTCCAATGGGCATATATTGTAAAAAGCCCTCTTTCAGGCGCACAAAGTCCACATCCAGCATCATAACCACAAACAAGAACAGCACCGCCACCGCGCCCACATAAACAATAACCAGTATCATGGCTATAAATTCAGCACCCATCAGCACAAACAGTCCTGCGGCAGTGAAAAACGTCAAGATCAGGTATAAAACCGAATGCACGGGGTTTTTCGATGAAATAACCATCACACCACCTAAAACGGCAATGGCGGCAAACAAATAAAATGTAAAAGCAATCATCATATTATATCCAGACCAAACCTAACGGTAAGGTGCATCCTTTTCTAAGTTCTGAGCAATTTCTTTTTCCCACTTGTCGCCATTTGCTAACAATTTAGCTTTGTCATACATCAGCTCTTCACGGGTTTCAGTGGCATATTCAAAGTTCGGCCCTTCCACAATAGCATCCACAGGGCATGCTTCTTGGCAAAAACCACAATAAATACACTTGGTCATGTCAATGTCATACTTTGTGGTACGGCGTGAGCCATCTTCTCTTGGCTCGGCCTCAATTGTAATGGCTTGTGCTGGGCAAATGGCCTCACACAGCTTACAGGCAATGCAACGCTCCTCACCATTAGCATAGCGGCGCAAGGCATGTTCACCCCTAAAGCGTGGGCTAAGCGGGCCTTTTTCATGGGGGTAGTTCAGCGTAACCTTGGCGCGGAAGAAATACTTCAGCGTTAGCCACATGCCTTTAAGAAAGTCCAAAAGCAAGAAAGAGTGTAAAATGTTATATATTTTTTTCATAACCCTTCCCTATACCCTTCCAATTAAAATGGCTACGCCGGCATAGGCCACCACAGCTATTAATGAAATTGGTAAAAATACCTTCCAACCAAGACGCATTAACTGGTCGTAGCGATAGCGCGGCACTGAGGCCTTAACCCATGCGAAAATGAAGAAGAAGAAACATATTTTAATGATGAACCACCAAAAACCGGGCAACCATGTAAATAGGGCAATATCAAACGGTGCGTGCCAACCGCCAAAGAACAATATGGTCATCATGGCGCACATCAGCAAAATATTGGCATATTCGCCTAGGAAAAACAGGGCAAATGCCATTGATGAATATTCGGTTTGATAACCCGCCACCAGTTCAGCTTCTGCCTCAGGCAGGTCAAATGGTGGACGGTTTGTTTCAGCTAGTGCTGATATCAGGAATATAACAAACATGGGTAAGTGGCTGATAACATACCAGTTTTGCACACCACCTGCTTGTGAATTAACAATGTCCGTCAGGTTAAGCGAGCCTGACCAAATA
>DAOWAS010000113.1 GCA_030634465.1 Alphaproteobacteria bacterium
GGCTGTTATTAACTCGGACGGGCGTGCGCCCTACGTTACTCAGCTCATATTGCAACAGAAGAATTGGTAGATAAAACTGGAAGACGCTAGTCTGACCGTGGCTTATGCCACGCACATGCGTAGGTATGAGTGTAACGAATTGTCGTGAGCTATAAATAAAAGAACAGGGTGTTTTATTTCTAAAGCATATCTTCTTTAAGAATTCTTTTGGCTTCTTTTATATCAATTTTTGCATTATGCCCATGTTTTTCAAGTAAATGTAAAAGGTTAGAACCGCTCAATAATGTTATTGGTTTATCCTTGGCAAAGTCATATGAATCAGGTCCAAAATCTGATGTTGTCACTAAAATACCTTTTGTTGCTCCTTCATTCATGACAGTGCCATATAAATCACGAACGGCGGCCACGCCCACAACATTGGTGTATCGTTTGGCCTGAATAACAATTTTTCCCCCCCTTATGGGGTCAGGGTCAAAAGCTATAGCATCTACACCGCCATCAGCCGATGCTTGTGTAACTTTTACTTCCCCTCCATTCCCAGAAAACTCTTTTTGAAATATCTCTCTAACAAGGTGTTCAAAATCTTCCCAGTGCATTGCCGCAATATTCACATCATTATTTAAACCATCAGCCACTTCATAATGATCTCTAAATCTTTTATCTGACTTGTTTAATTCTAAAAGTGGTTTAACTGCTGTCATTGTACTAAGTTTAGAACTTCCAACACCTTTAATTGATTTAAAGCATTCTTTATAACTTTTATTTTTCACAATTCCTTCCAAATTAATAGCTTCAAATGTTTCTTTCATAGCCTGAACAGAAATTATACAATTTGTTTCTTTATGACCTGTGGCTGGATTAGTAGCTGTCACGAATCCATTTAGATTTACGGATGTTAAAGCATTAATTAAATCTGCTTCAAATAATTCGTGAAGAGTTCTAAGGGAAATTTGATATATAACTGTATCATAAAGCTTAGCATGAGCGGATTGACTTAGGGTTTTTTCCTCAACCTCATCTCGGGACTTTACGTATCTTACATTATTGATTTTTGGAATTTCATCGATTGATGGAAGTTGATAATCAATAAGCAACATGCCGTTCTTTTCGTTATATTGTAAATCAAATTCTTTAGGAAAGTTGTCTGGATATTCTGAGTTATTTAGAACCATCTCGCAATATTCTAAAATCGCAGTTGTGTCTTTTCTATTATATTGTGCTTTCAGGCTTTCTATTTTTGTATTATGAGTGCTTTGTGCATTTTCAAACTTTGTTTTTTCTATATCCCATAGTTTTTGTTTTGCCTTTAGCTCCGTTTCTCTTTCTATGTTTCCTATATTTATTTCTTCATTATTGGCTTCTACTGACGCAACGGCCATATCAAATTTTTCTTGTTGCTCCGTTTTTATATTTTCTTCTTTTCCGAATAGCTTTTGAAAAAAACCAATTTTTGTAAAAAACTCTGACTCCAGTGGGTTTTCTTTTTTCTTTATAAGTGTAGTTGTTTCAGGATAACCATCTGATTTTCTAAATTTTAGGTGATTTATTGAAGGTTTATTATTTGGACTCCAGTAAAAAATATCTTTATGTTTAAGTGGTTCCCAGTCTATGGCATCGTTAATACTTAGAGTATGTTCTAGAGTTTTTTCGATTTGCTTCAGTTTAGCTTGAGCCTTAGTTGTGCGACTTCTAGCATTCTCTTCTTTTGATTGTTGTTTATGTTTAAGAAGTTCTCTTTCCCACTTTGTTTGCCATGTAATTTTTTGATTATGAACTTTTCCTAAAAGTGCACTATGTTCTACTGCAGATAAATGCTTATGTTCATCAAGTCCTGAATGATAAAGGTCGATCTGAAATCCTGAATGTCTGCCAGTTGATGTGTATTTATCATAAACTTTGCTACTTTCAACCAGATTGTTCATAAAAAAACTCCCGTTTATTTTCTAAAGAAGTATATTGATAGAAAACAAAGTAAATCAACTATTAATAGACAATAGTTGTTACATCTATTTGTTGAGGGTTAAGTATAAAAGGACAGGGTGGGATTGTTCGCCGCTCTGCGGCTCATCCTTCACTTCGTTCAGGACCAGTGCGTTGCACTGTCGTTCGCAAACGCTCACCGAACCCACGATTTTTTATAAATAAAAAATGCTTGGGTCTAATCCTCACCCGTGACCCCATTAAAAAAGCCCACCCGATGGGTGAGCTTTGTTAATGGCGGACAGGGTGGGATTCGAACCCACGGTGGGCTTGCACCCACGCCGGTTTTCAAGACCGGTACATTCAACCGCTCTGTCACCTGTCCGCAAAAACAGTGGCTAGCAGAATGCTCGCTTTCTCTAACCCATTGAAACGCTGTCGTCTATCCCTTTTCTTCATGCTTTTTAATTTTTTTTATAATGGGTGCTTTTTTTGTGGAAATCCTTGCCTGCGTGGTTATATTCATGACTAAATACTATATTTGGTATATAGTGATATTTTCGACAGCCCATATGGATTTTTCTATGCAAAAAACTAAAAACAAGCTCGTATCTTTTACCGTTTTTCTACTTTTATTATTATTTCTTCTTAAAACTGGCTTGCAAGCTGCTGAGCGTGTTTATGAAGAAAACCCTATGCCATTTGACCAATGGGTGTCTGAGTTAAAGGTTGAGGCATTAGCAAAAGGCATTGACGAGGCGCTGTTTGATGCCGCCTTTGCAGATATTGATCTGAACTCAAGAGTGATTGAGCTAGATCGCTCCCAGCCAGAGTTTACCCAAACATTTGAACAATATATGTCACGCCGTGTTAGTGCCACCCGCATTGCCAAGGGGCGCGAGATGATGGCGAAGTATGCTGATGAGCTAGCCGCCGTTGCTGAGCATTATGGTGTTCAGGCGCGTTTCATTGCCTCTATTTGGGGAATGGAAACCAATTATGGTGGCTACACTGGTGGTTATAATATAATTCGCTCGCTTGCCACACTGGCTTATGACCCCAGACGGGCAAGATTTTTCAGAACCCAGTTGTTTTCAGCCCTTCGTATAGCTAACGAAGGCCATGTTAGCTTGGAAAACTTAAAAGGTTCGTGGGGCGGTGCTATGGGGCAAAGCCAATTTATGCCAAGTAACTTTTTCGAATATGCTCAGGACTTTGACGGCGATGGCAGACGCGACATTTGGGGAACGCCAATTGATGTTTTTGCCTCTATTGCCAATTATTTGAAAAAACATGGTTGGCGCGCAGACCTTACATGGGGGCGACAAATTGTTTTGCCTGAAAACTTTGTTAGTTATGAAAATGATATAACCCGTGAAGATGGTGCTAGGGGGTGTCGGGCTGAGCGTTCGCACAGTCGTAAAATTCTTTTGGCTGGCTGGCAAGACATGGGGCTAAAGCGTTTGAACGGTGATGACCTGCCAAAGGTTGACGTAACTGCGGCCTTGGTTCGCCCTGCAGGGGGCAGTGGGCCTGCATTTTTGACCTATCACAATTTTGGCAGAATTCTAAATTACAACTGTGCTAATTATTACGCCCTAGCAGTTGGTCAGCTTGCTGACCAGTTGCGGTAAACAAAAGTGACAGTTGGTCAGCTTGCTGACCAGTTGCGGTAAACAAAAGTGACAGTTGGTCAGCTTGCTGACCAGTTGCGGTAAATATTAAGAGTTTAAGAGCCAATGCAACAACCACATGCGCATAAAACTAGATACAAGCTGTTGCTACTAGCTTTAACCAGCCAGTTTATGGTGGGTTGTGCTGCTGTGTCTGCGGTGAAGGGTGTCGCAGGCCTTGGTTATGATGTTGTGTCCGCCCCGTTTAAGGTTGCCGCGTGGATGATACCAGATGGTGATGCCACCGAAGCCCCAGGGCCGTTAGGCACGGATGATAACCCTAAAATTGGTCGCCCTTACCAAATAGCAGGGCGCTGGTACACGCCAAAAGTTGAGCCAAATTATACTGAAGTTGGTTTTGCCTCTTGGTATGGGCCCCAGTTCCACGGCAAAGACACCGCCAACGGCGAAGTGTTTGACATGAACCAGTTAACAGCCGCGCACAGAACCCTGCCACTACCTAGCTATGTTCGGGTAACAAACCTGTCAAACGGACGCTCAGTGGTGTTGCGGGTTAACGACAGGGGGCCATTTGCCAATGAGCGTATTTTGGATGTTTCGCGCCGTGGGGCGCAAATGTTGGGCTTTGAGCAAAAAGGTGTGCAAAGGGTGCGGGTTGAAGTTGTTGACCCATCTGGCAGATCAAGGGCTGAAAACAGAACCGATGAACCAGAACGCAGTGTTCAGGTTGCCGCCGCGATGGAATATTTTGTTCAGGTGGCATCGTTTAACAACCGCCAAAGCGCAAATCGTTTGTTAAATGAAATAGATGATGTGGTGGACAACAGCTATGTTGAAAGTGCTTCGGTGCGCGGCGATGTGGTTTACCGTGTGCGTGTGGGGCCATTTTCGGCTGAGCGAACCGCCAACAGGGCGCTAACCAGAATTAAAAGACAAGGGCACGGAAGTGCGCGTGTTTTTAGTAATGCCGCCAGCTAAATTTATTTACCAATTAAATTGGCAATTAAATTGCTAATGCCAAAACTATATAATAAACCCAATAACTATGAGTTCCTAAGTTACTGATATGAAAAGAATGGAAAAATTAATGTTTGTTGCCGCCTTTTTTAAATCATCATCGTTTGTGAAAAACCTAAGCAAAGCCACAATGGTTGTTGCTATGCTTATAGTTGGGGCAGGCAGTTCCTTTGCTCAAAGCATAGACACACCCGCAAAGCATGCCATTTTGCTGGATGCCGAAACAGGAACAGTGCTTTTTGAAAAAGATGCTGACACACCGTTTCCACCGGCATCCATGAGCAAAATGATGACCACTTATGTGGCCTTTGAAATGATTAAAAATGGAACGTTTTCATTGGAAGACACCACCATTGTTAGCCCTGATGTTTGGCGCAAGTGGCGCGGGCAGGGTTCTACCATGTTTTTAAATGCTAACGATGAAGTAACCATAGAGCAGTTGCTTAAAGGTATTATTATCCAGTCTGGCAATGACGCATGTGTGGTTCTGGCTGAGGCCATGGCAGGCACTGAAGGGGCATTTGTACAGTGGATGAACGCCGCGGCTGAAGACTTGGGCATGGATCAAAGTAACTTTGTAAACACCAATGGTTGGCCCCAAGAAGGGCAAATAATGTCTGCCAGAGATTTGGCGATTTTAGCTCAGCATCTGGTTAATGATTTTCCCGAATTGTATAAAATTTATTCCGAACGTTCATACACTTACGGTATTGATAGCGGTTCAGGGCGCGAAATTACACAGCGTAACCGTAACCCAATCCTAGGCCGTGTTGAGGGTGGTGACGGCCTTAAAACAGGCCATACAGAAGAAAGTGGCTATAGCTTAACCGCATCGGCTGAACGTGATGGTCGTCGTTTGGTAATGGTTGTATCAGGTTTGGAAAGCGAGCGTTCACGCTCACGCGAAGGTCAGCGTTTGCTGGAATATGGTTTTAGAAACTTTAAAACTTATCGCCTGTTTACCGCAGGTCAGGTTGTTGATGTGGCTGAGGTTTGGTTAGGTGCCGAAGGGCGTGTGCCACTGGTTGTTGAAAACCCTGTTACCATAACCATGAGCCGTTTTGATCGCTCTAGAATGACCGCAACACTGGTTTATGACAGCCCCATTCCTGCGCCCATTCAAACAGGGCAGTCACTAGCCCATGTGCGCATTTCATTGCCTGAAAAAGAAGACATAATTGTTCCTTTGGTTGCTGGTAATGATGTTGAAAGCCTTGGCGGTTTTGGTAAAATTTCTGCCGCCTTTGCCTATATGCTTTTTGGCACCTCACATTAAAAGGGGTGCGAGGGTATGGAAAAGGGCTATTTCATAACGCTAGAAGGTGGCGATGGCACGGGCAAAACATCGCAAATTAATGCCCTGAAAGCACAATTAGAAAAAACAGGCAAAACCGTTGTCACCACCCGTGAGCCTGGTGGCTCAACAGGTGCTGAGGAAATTCGTAATTTATTGCTGCAGGGCGAGCCAAACCGTTGGTTACCCATGACCGAGGTGTTAATGCTATATGCCGCGCGTCTTGACCATGTGGAGCGGTTGATAAAACCTGAACTAGCCAAAGGCAATTGGGTTATAAGCGACCGCTTTGCCGACAGCAGTATGGCTTATCAGGGTTACGGTCATGATTTGGGTGAAGACGCGGTTATGCGGGTGCAAAAAAGCGCCTTGGGCGACTTTGAACCTGACCTGACAATTGTTTTAGACCTGCCTGTTGATCTGGGCTTAGCGCGGGCAGGGGTGCGTATCGAAGAAAACTCATGCAGTGAAGACAGGTTCGAGCGTATGGGGGTGAATTTCCACGAAAAACTACGCGAGGGTTACTTAGCCATTGCCAAAAATAATCCTGATAGATGCAAGGTAATTGATGCCAGTGGTAGCGTGGACGAGGTTGCCGCACTAATTTGGGCTGTGGTTCAGAAAAAACTCGACGTGGGTACTGGCATTTAATGGCGGTAGAAGAAGAATATGACCCCTTGCACCCAAGCCAGACCCTAAAACTGTTTGGTCACGCCGACGCTGAAGCAAAGCTATTAAAAGCATATAATTCTGACCGTTTGCACCACGCCTGGATCATTAGCGGTGAAAAGGGCTTGGGCAAAGCCACACTTGCTTACATGTTCTCACGCTTTTTGCTGACCAGACCTGATGACGAAGCTGGTGGCGGCTTGTTTGGTGAGGAGTTAGCCACAGATGATGCCACAAGCCTGTATGTAGAGCCTGAGCACCCCATGATGGCGCGTTTGTTGGCGGGTGGGCATGGCAACATTCGTATTGTTACCCGCAAA
>DAOWAS010000130.1 GCA_030634465.1 Alphaproteobacteria bacterium
AGGGCGCCAAGCTTGCTTTGATCAGAGAAAGCCCGTCCGAGTTAATACGAGGCGTATGCGCAGGCAGGGCGAAGCCCATTGCCGTGAGCTATAAAGGAAGGGATTGTTCGGGCGCTGCCCTCATCCTGCGCTGCGCTTGGACCAGTGCTTCGCATCAAGATGCTTCGCACTGTCGTTCGCAAACGCTCACCGAACCCTCCAGACTACCGTCTGGATAGGGTTCAAATACCAAGCCTCTTCCGCATTAAAAAAGGGCACCCCTTATGGGATGCCCTTTTTTAATGGCGGAGAGGAAGGGATTCGAACCCTCGATACAGTTGCCCGTATACTCCCTTAGCAGGGGAGCGCTTTCGACCACTCAGCCACCTCTCCGTGGACGGTTATATGGCAGAGGCACTAGTGGTTCAAGCACTAATTTATATAATTTGAAAAATGTAAAAAATATGAAGAATTTCGCCCAATTACAGGCATTCTAAGACACTTGGATAATGTCTTAACCATCACATAGCTTGATATAAACAGCGTTAATGCTGATGACCAGTTTGCCAAACACGGGCTTGTCGTTGTGCTTCGGCTATTTGATTACTGCTCATTTCCATCGCCAAATCGGCCCTATCAACCTTGGCACGACGCACACCGTTCATAGCGGCTAAGTTAAACCACATATGTGCCTCTATATAATTTTGTTTTACGCCCTGCCCCGTTGAATACAGCAAACCCAGATCATAATAGGCCTGTTTTTGCCCCTTTTCGGCGGCGGCAAAGCGGGCATTTATATACTTTTTATTACCTTTAAGAAAATATCCCATCTTTCATTCCACTTGTTTTTTTACACAACCCCAAACCCTGTGAGACGTGTTCGAAACGTATGAACTATGAGATATTTTTTCCGATACCCCAAAACATACCTTGGGAACAGCAACTATAAGCAACACTATACTGCCCTAAAAATAGTTAAATTTCTAGTAAGCTGTGAATAAAAATCGTGGAAGCGAAAAAGGCTTTTAAATTCAAACGTTTATTTTTGCCTGAACAGTTTTTCTTTGGTTTCTTCGCTTAAAACAGGAGCCACAATTCGTTGTTCACTGTTTAACTCGCGCCCTTTAACAACCGCAGGGCGGTCGTACATTCGCTCAATCCATTTTGATACATTTGGAAAATCATCAAGATTATATCCGAAAAATTCATATGCTATGGCCCACGACCAAATAGCCATGTCGGCTATAGAGTAATCCCCTGCGATATAATCTCTATCAGCCAAACGCCTGTCTATCACACCCATCAACCTGTGTGCTTCATTGCCATAACGCTCAATGGGGTAGCTAAGGTCGTTATCGGTCAACTGCGGGGCATATGTGGCAAAATGGCTAACTTGTCCCATCATCGGGCCTAAACCACCCATTTGCCAGTTAAGCCATTCTAAAACCTCAACCCGACCTCTAATGTCTTGTGGAATAAACTTGCCGTATTTTTCAGCCAAATAAAGCAATATGGCACCACTTTCAAAAACCGTAATTGGCTCGCCCTCAACGCCGTGGTCAACAATGGCGGGCATGCGGTTGTTGGGGCTAATTTTTAAAAACTCTGGCTTGAACTGATCACCAGCACCAATATCTACAGGTATGGTATTATACTCCACGCCAAGCTCTTCCAGCATGATGCTAATTTTCCAGCCATTTGGTGTTGGCCAATAATACAGATCGATCATTTCAGCTCCCTTTTATTTTGTACATCTGTGTATATAAATAGCTATTTATATCAATAATGCAAGGGTTATATGCATAAATTCAGGGCCAATTTATATTGACCTAATGATTTCAAATATGCACAGTGGCTAATGTAATGCGCAATTTTTCGGATATTAGCCCTCACTTTTTGGAGACAGTAATGAACATATTTCAAAAATCCACCATCATTCTTGGCCTTGCTATTGCCCCAACTATGGCTCTTGCCCCGCTATCAGCTTTGGCGAATGACGCACCAAGTGATGACATTGCTCTTCTTCATCAGCTACAGGCTGACACCTCGGCTGAACGCATTGAAAGCGATATCAGAACCCTTGTTGGCTTTGGCACTCGCCATACATTGTCTGACACCACATCGACAACCACAGGCATAGGTGCTGCGCGCCGTTGGATAAAGGCTGAGTTTGAACGCATAAGCGCCCAATGTGGTGGCTGTTTAGAGGTTATGTATATATCTGACACAGTGTCGGGCGAACGACGTATTCCCAACCCTGTTGAGGTTGTTAGCGTTATCGCCATTCAACGCGGCACATTAGACCCCAATCGCTTTGTAATGATGAGCGGCGATATTGATAGCCGCGTTTCTGACCCGATGGATTACACAACCACTTCACCCGGTGCTAACGACAACGCCAGCGGCATGGCAGGTGTGTTAGAGGCGGCACGGGTAATGTCCAAGCACCAGTTTGCAGGCTCGGTCATTTACGCTGGGCTAGCGGGTGAAGAACAAGGCCTGTTTGGTGGCAAAATTTTGGCTGAACATGCCCTGGATAATGGCTGGCGCATAAAAGCTGTGCTTAACAACGATATGATCGGCAACATTTCAGGCATTGATGGCGTAACCGACAACGCCACTGCCAGAGTGTTCTCAGAAGGTACACGAGACGTTGAAACACCAGAAGAAGCCCGTATGCGCCGCTTTACAGGGGGCGAGGTTGATAGCCCTTCACGTAACATAGCCCGCTTTATCGACAGGCAGGCCGACAAATACATCCCTAACTTAGATGTGATGATGGTTTACCGTTTAGATCGTTTTGCCCGTGGTGGTCACCACCGCCCATTTAATGCGGTTGGCATTCCCGGTGTGCGCATTATGGAAACCCACGAACATTATGACCGTCAGCACCAAGACATCAGGGTGGAAAACGGCATAGAGTACGGCGATGTAATATCAGGCGTAAATTTTGATTATGCCCGCAAGCTAACATCGCTAAACATTGTGTCCTTGGCTGAAATGGCAATGGCCGCACCATTTCCATCAAATGTAAAACTTGCAGGCGCTGTGCAACCCTCAACCACCATCTCGTGGACTAGGGCTGAAGGCAAAGCTGCTGAAAACATTATGGGCTACCGTGTGTACTGGCGCCTGACCGATGCCAACCAATGGACATTTTCGAAGTTCGTTGGCAATGTGGATACATACACGTTAGAGAACACCGTAATTGATAACTATTATTTTGGTGTGGCAAGCGTTGCGAAAAACGGTGCTGAAACCCCTGTGGTTTTCCCCGGCCCTGCTGGCTCATTCGGCGAGTAGTTGCAAACAACTAACCACTAGTGGTTAGTGTATTTTCTGAAAATTTCCATGGAAGCCCATAAAATTATAATTCCATTTGCTATCATAGCAGGAATAAATTGAATTTTTATACGTATGTCTTCAGCAACAACACCGAATGACCAATCAAAACTAGCCCTGTTACCCACAGATATATAAAGAGATATGACTAATAAAGTCACACAAACAGCAATCACTTTTTTTGGTGCAGGTCTATAGTTTGCAATAGTCATAAACGATCCCCTTTAAAGAGATTGTTTAGCAAAATATACAACCAGTCAAGCTGTTCTTAAAGACCGCTAGCGGCTTGTAACTAGTTACCCATCAAGTTTTTTGCGTAACAGTTGGTTAACAACCGCAGGGTTGGCCTTGCCGCCAGTGGCTTTCATTGCTTGACCAACGAAAAAGCCAAACAGCTTGTCTTTACCACCACGGTACTGTTCAACTTGTCCTGGGTTGGCTTCAATAATGCCATCTAGCAACGCTTCAATTTCACCAAGGTCAGATACCTGTTTCAGGCCTTTTTCATCGACAATAACGCTAGCAGATTTGCCGCTTTCCAACATGGCTTCAAACACATCTTTAGCTATGCGGTTTGAAATTGTGCCATCGTCCACCAGTGCTAACAGCTCTGCGCCACCGTCAGGTGTTACTGGACTGTTAGCCAAACTGATACCTGCTTTTTTCAGGTGACCGAACAGCTCAGATATTACCCAGTTTGCCGCTTGTTTTGCCAGATCGTGCTTGTTCTTTTTAATACGGCTTTCTAACGCCGCTAACAGTGCTTCAAAATATGCCGCACTTTCACGCTCTGCCACCAACACACTGGCGTTGTAACTGCTTAAGCCTAAGTCAGTTTCAAACCGTGCTTTTTTGGCATCTGGCAGTTCAGGCAAGCTTGCCCTAGCCGCTTCAACGTAAGCATCGTCAAATTCTAACGGTAACAGGTCAGGGTCTGGGAAATAGCGATAATCGTGCGCTTCTTCTTTTGAGCGCATGCTACGTGTTTCGCCGCTACCTGCGTCAAACAACCTAGTTTCTTGGTCAATTTTGCCGCCATCTTCCAACACATCAACCTGACGCTGTGCTTCATAAATGATCGATTGCATAACAAAACGAACCGAGTTTACGTTTTTAATTTCGCAACGTGTGCCAAGTGGCTCACCCGCACGGCGTACAGACACGTTTACATCGGCACGCATGCTACCTTCTTCCATGTTGCCATCGCACGAGCCAATGTAACGCAAAATTGTACGTAGCTTTTTAACATATACACCCGCTTCTTCGGGGGTGCGCATGTCAGGCTTCGACACAATTTCCATCAAGGCAATGCCACAACGGTTCAGGTCAACAAACGAAAACTGCGGGTGTTGATCGTGGATAGATTTCCCTGCGTCTTGCTCTAAATGCAAACGCTCAACACCAACAACTTTTTTGCGAGTTTCGTCCAAGTCCAGATGAATTTCACCTTCGCCAACAATTGGGTCGAGAAATTGTGAAATTTGATAACCCTGCGGTAGGTCAGCATAAAAATAGTTTTTACGGTCAAACACCGAAAAGTTATTAATTTTTGAACCAATGGCAATACCTGTGCGCACGGCCTGATAAATGCACTCTTCATTTATCACAGGCAACATGCCCGGCATGGCGGCATCAACCAAACTAACGTGGTTGTTCGGGTCGCCACCAAAGTCGGTGGAGGAGCCTGAAAACAGCTTTGATTTGGATGATATTTGAGCGTGAAC
>DAOWAS010000042.1 GCA_030634465.1 Alphaproteobacteria bacterium
AATTTTAATGGCGTGGTGCAGCATTTGCGCCTCAATACCCACATTGGCATACATGTTTGGCTTTAGTGCCATATCGCTATTATCCAACACCAAACGTGCGCGAATGGTACGGGTTTTCGGGTCAATTGTGGGGTACACATAGTTCACCACACCGTGCCAAATACGCTCAGGCAAAAATGGAACTTGGACTAATGTTTTAGCACCAGCCTTTAACCACGGTGCTTCGTCTTCAAATACCTCAGCATTAATCCAAACACTAGACAGGTCAGCCAAGCTTAAAATGGTTGTACCAGGTTGAATGTGCATACCCTCAGCCACATTCAGGTTAATAACAATGCCGTTTTGCGGGGCGTAAACCTCAACCAGATCGTCGGCCACTCGCCTCTCAACAATTCGGTTTATTTGCGATAGCGGCACATCAAGCGCTTGCAAGCGTGCCTTTGACGCGGCAATTAACGCCCTGTTGCCACTTTGCAATGCTTGAACCAGCTCAGACTTAGCGTTGGCAATTTCTGGTGAATAAAAACGAAACAGCAAATCGCCCTCCTCCACTTCTTCCCCCTCAGCCTTAATTCTAAGATCTTTTATCCACCCAGAGGAACGCACATGAATGTGCGATGTCAGGTCTTCATCAACCGCGACAAAACCAACGGTTTCTATATTGCGTGACAGCATGCCCATTTCGACCAGTGCTGTCCGAACACCAATATTTTGCACAACCTCTGGCGCAATGCTTACCACTCCCGCCTCTGGTGTTTCGCTATAAACAGGCACAAGCTCCATGCCCATAGGGGACAAGCCCGGCTCATCGCTTCTAAAATTTACATCCATTGGTGCCACCCAATATAGGGGCTTGGCCTCATCCACAGGCGCGTCTGAGCCAAAGAATATTGAGCCAACAAACACCCCAACAGCAAGGGCGGCAACCACTGTTATTATTGATTTTTTTTCAAACATTATTCTTCTCCCTGAAGGTAAAGCAGACGGGCGTTTGCTTTTTGGTGTTCTGTAGATAAATCCAACGCTTTTAATTTGGTGTCAAAGTCCAACAACCGCGCGCGGATTAAAAGTGCAAAGTCCGCAACCTGATTACGATATGCGTTTAATGTGACCGTGTAGTTTTCATGAGATTTTTCGATAATTTCGTCGGAATAAAGCTGTAGACGCTGGCCTGACCTGTTCCAGCTTGACCATGCATTATCCAACGTTAGGCCAAGTTGACGAATTTTTTCATCACGCTCCAGCCTTGTGGCGGCCTCTTGGTGCTTTGCCGCAGACAGGCGTTTGTCCTGACGGTTGCCCGTAAAAAACGGGATATCAACCTTAACCATTAACGATAAAAAATCAGCCCGCGGGTTACCCATGGCATCGCTTGCTCTAGCACCGTAATTCAGGTCAACACCCCATTCGGGCTTGTATGCCTGTCTTGCCAGCCCCACACCAGTTCTGTGCACGCTTATTTCAGCATCACCAATGGCAATAACTGGGTGCTGTAACAACATGTCTCTAATTTTTTCAAGGGTGTTAGGTGCTGTGAAATTTGGCATTACGGGTGCAACCGAAGTTATTGAGGCAGGTGTGCCAACCCACCGCGCCAAAGCAAACAAAGCTCTATCATACTGCAGTTCCGCATTGATAATTTTGTCAGCTAACAGGTTAATTTCCAACTGCGAGCGTAGCACATCCTGCTGTTGCCCCCGCCCTGCGGCATAGTGCGCCTCGGTTACACCAACCAGTTCTTCCAATGCCTGCAACTGGTCCTTTAAAATAAGCAAACTGCTTTGCCAATAATAGGCATCTAACCACGTGGTGCGAACCTCTAACAGGGTTTCACGCAAACGCAGGTTTTGCTTTTGGCTTTCGATATTTGCCCGCGCATTTGCCCGCTCGCCGCGCAAACGCAGGGTATGACCACGGGGAAAATGTTGCGACACACCCAATTGCAACTGGGTCATGGGTTCTTGGCTAAGTCGGAAACTATCAACAGGTAAGTTTGCTGCACCAATTTTAAACGAAGGGTCTGGCAACTGGGCATCAGCTATGGCAATGGCCTGCATAGCACGTCTGCGTTCAGCAAAACTTGCCAGCATTGGGTCGCCTTCCAGTGCCAAGGCTTCCGCCTCTAGCAAACTAAGTGGCACGCCCTCAGCTTGGGTAGTGGCTGCTGTGCCTGAAATAAAAAATGTAGCGATGGCGATAAGTATCAATATTAATGGGCGTATCATAACGACCTCTCCCGAAAGTTTGAGCAAAACTGCATAAAAGCAATTACGCCAAGCAGAACTGCCAGCGCAAATACTGTTAAAAAACTATGCTTAAATTCGGGGGGGTGGTGAGGTTGAACCTATCTTGGCAAGGTGCGCCATATGCTCAGTTTTGTTGAAATGGCTTGCCACAGCAAGCTTTGCCTCAACAACATTGTCTGTAACATTGGCAAAAGGTGTGGTTATATTTTGTAAACAATTTGAAAGACACGTCTGGTCAGTGTTCGTTTCATCAGCGCAGTGCTCTTCGCAACTAATTGGCATTGTCATGGCATCAATAGACATGTGGTTCATTTCCATGGCATGAGTGTCCATAGCATGAGTATCTATGGACATATGCTCCATAGCCCCATCAACCGCAAAGGCAGGTTGGCTAAACATTGGTGCCAAAACAAAGGACAGCACCAAAGCAAACCTGACAAAAACCATATGTATATTACCGTTAACCATTGGCGAACTATATACCCCTATAGGGTATTGTCAATAGCCGCGTAATCTCTAAGGAACAAGAACAATCGGCACACCAGCTTTATGTGCAAGGCCGTTAGCCACACTACCAAGAACAATGTCTGCCACTCTTGAGCGGCCACGACGACCAACAAATATCATAGTTGCATTGGTTGTCTTTGCCAGTTCATGAATATTTTCAACAGGGTGACCCCACAGCACCTGACATTCAATTTCAACACCAGAATCGGCATATTTAGCCTCAATGGGGCTAAGAACTTCAGCGCGGTTAGCTTCTTTCAATTCTTCGCTTGGGCTTTGATCAACCTTAAGCATCGACTGGTATTCAGAGGTGGAAATAACAGAGATAAAATGAACGCTCGCACCTGTTTGCTTGGCTAATTTCACAGCTTGATCGGCGGCTCTGGCACTCCATTCGCTTCCATCTACAGCAACTAAATATGTTTGCTTTCCCATATCATTACTTCCTTTTCTACCTGTTTTGCTTAATTGAAAAATATACACTTATATAACAAATATCATACTGCCATTAATTGTGAAACTACTGATTGATTGTGGTCAATATTTTACAATTAAAGTCCGCCGACTAAAAACCAAAAGCAAAGTTAGTACCGCACCATGAATGGCTTCTTTGCACTGATAAAAAGTGTTCTGACGAACGGGTTGAGCAATATAACTGCAACGCCAGTTTTTTATAGGCAAAGCCCGCACCTATTGTGTAATCATAAATAAAATTTCTTAATTGTGATGCTGATAAAGCATGAATATCGTCGCCAAACTGACCTTGCAACAAGGCATTATAGGCCACCGCATGCCCCCTAAAACCAGCGAAGCCATAAGCTTCCCACTTTTGGTCGTATGATGAGTTTTCTTTAATGCTGGCGTATTTATAACCACCCTGCCTGATGACATTTTGCACTGGTGTGTTCTGGCGGAAAAAGCCAAACCTGCCCATAACACCTAAAGCCATGCTGGTGTTGTAACCAACCTTTCCTTGAGCTGAGACCACAACATCAAAATATCTGTTATTTGCCAAAAACTTTGACGACAAGCGCAAATATTTAGCCATGCTGACCATTGCGGTTAGCTGCCCACCATCGGCTATTTGGTGGTGCCAGCCAAGAGGGGCATAAGGGGTATCTGAACTATTTATGTCACGATTTATTTTATGTATCCACGTTTGCGCAGCATCACCAATTCCCAAGCCCAAAACCCCAAGAGTAACGCTGGTTTCCAACGCACTGTTATGGTCCTCAGATGCTAAAATATAGCTGTTGGTTAGGTATAAAAGTGAGGCATATGGACGGTCATCAAACACAGGGTCTGCGGTGTTAAGTTCATCTGGGGTGTAAGCATCCAAACCCATTGTGGTTAAATAGCTTTCGCTGTGGTTAGTGCTTTGGTTTTTGCTGGCAAACAGCCAAGCAGACAATGCCTGTTGTGGTGCAAAAAATGAAAGCGGGTTTATGCTATTTGGGCAGCTATAAACCGTGAGCGCCAACCCCATGGTATAGTCACGGTCTTCATTTTCCACAAATGCCTTGGGCAATGCATCCACCAAAGGGAAAAACTCAACAAACAGGTCTTGGTCTAAATGTAAGGCCGCGAAACCAGAACTGCAGCTTTCGTCGGTGCCATCAGCATGGGCAACGCTACCCATAGATAAGGCAAAAAAAGAAAAAACAAGAGCTGTTCTGAGCATGCTTAACTCCCCAAAATTATGGAGTTAATTTAAGGGTGAATTACGACCTAATTAAGGAAAACATTTAGTTTTACAGACCACGTTCTTTGATTAAAATATCAAAATATATTTTGTCACCTGGGCGCTCATTTATGTGTTGAATAAAATCATCACGGCACTCTGTGTTGCAAAATCCTACTGTAAAACCCTCATAATCAGCTAAGCTGTCTTGTTCTATTGGTTTGCCTGACCGTGGGCAAAATCTATTAACAATTTCCATCTTGCTTTCCTATGATTTATGAACTTTTTGCGGTTTCGTAAACATCTGTGGCCGCCAACCACACACTTTCAGCTTCTGATATTTGCACTGCTAAATATGCCTTATCTTTTTGCAATGTTGTAACATCTGCATCGCTAGCATCGTCATAAAGCTTGGGGTCGGCAAGCTTGGCCTCGGCTTCTTCCAACTTGCGGGTCAGGCGGTTAACAACCGCTTCGGCATCAAGCATTTCTTTTTTTAATGGGGCTATTTTTTCGCGTTTTTCTGCGGCGGCTTTACGCGCTTCTTTTTTACTTAGCCTTACCACAGGTTCGCCACTATCGTTTTTCTGCGACTTATCTTTGCGCCCACCTAACAAACCACGACGATAGTCATCCAAGCTGCCGTCATATTGGTTTAAGCCACCATCACGCACAATATACAGCCTGTCGATACAGGCTTCAATAATGTGCTGATCATGGGTAATAAGAATAAGCGTGCCTTCATATTCGTTTAGGGCATGAATTAACGCTTCACGGCTATTCACATCCAAATGGTTGGTTGGCTCATCCAAAATCATAACATGTGGTTTTTCGCGGCTCATCAGTGCCAACAACAATCGTGCTTTTTCGCCACCTGAAAATGTTTCTACCGCCCGATCAACCTTATCAACACCAAAACCAAACGCACCTAACTGCGCCCGCAACTTAACTGGTGGCTCTTTAGGCATGGCTTGCTCTAAATGTTGCAAGGCACTTTCCTTGGGGTTCAGTTCGTCCAACTGGTGCTGGGCAAAATAACCAATCTTTAACTTGTTTGGCTTGTTAAAACTGCCCGTCATGGGCTTAAGCCTACCTGACAACAGTTTGGCTAAAGTCGACTTACCATTACCATTTTGCCCTAGTAGCGCAATACGGTCATCCATATCTAAATAAAGATTTAAGCCTGATAAAATTGGCTTGCCCTCTTCATAACCCACACTTGCATCTTCCACGTTCATCAACGGCGGGGCTAATGGTTCAGGGTTAGGAAAATGAAACGGCACAGTGGCATCTTCACCTTCGGTAATTATGGGTTTTAGCTTATCCAGCATTTTCATGCGGCTTTGTGCTTGCTTGGCTTTACTTGCTTGTGCCTTAAAGCGATCAACAAACTTTTGCATGTGCTTGCGCTGGGCATCAACCTTAACCTTTAGCGAGGCTTGTTGCTCCATTTCTTGGCGGCGCTTGTTATCAAACTGGTCGTAGGTACCAGTGTAATATTGCAACTTGCCATTTTGCAGGTGCAAAATACCATCAACCGAACGGTTTAAAAGGTCACGATCATGGCTGACGATCAATATGGTGTATGGATAGTTTTTAATAAAATTTTCTAGCCAAACCACACCTTCCAAATCGAGATAGTTGGTTGGCTCATCCAGCAACAGCAGGTCTGGCTGGTTAAACAGCGATGCCGCCAGTGCCACCCGCATGCGCCAACCCCCTGAAAAACTGGCACATGGTCTTGCTTGGGCATCAGCGTCAAAACCTAGCCCTGCCAAAATGCTCGCCGCTCTTGCGGGTGCGGTGTAGGCATCCATATCAGCCAAGGCCATATGAATTTCAGCAATTTTCACAGGGTCAGTTTCGGTTTCAGACCTGTCTGTCAGGTCTTTTAATTCTTTATGGCTATCAAGCACAGTTTGTAACAAGCTTTCAGGGCCGTGGGGGGCTTCTTGCGCCACCGCACCTAGGCTGGCTCGTTGGCGCATTTCAATAGAGCCACCATCAGGTGCAGCATCGCCTAAAATAAGCCTGAACAATGTGGACTTGCCCGTACCATTTTTGCCAAACAGTGCCACACGCTTGCCCGAAGGCACACTGGCTGTGGCACCTGAAAACAATTCTCGTCCGTCGATACGGTATGTAAGGTCTTTTATATGTAACATGCACGGCACTTAGCATGGGCTTAGCCATTTAGGCTAGTTTTATCTGGCCCTTTTCGATAGTAATCTTCTTTTCTTTGTAAAGTTTACCAATGGCTTTTTTGTAATTTGATTTTGATACGTTAAAAACAGCGTAAATTTCATCTGGTTGGCTTTTGTCTGTTAGGGGTGAGCTACCCTCGTGGTTTTTCAAATGGGTGAGGATTTGTTCTGTCAATTCACCCCTAAGCTCCATACGCATTTCAGGCGCTTTTGATTGTAATGACAGGTTTATACGACCATCGTCCCTGATGGTTTTTATATAACCCTTAACCTTGCTACCCATTTCAGGTTGTTGGTAAACATCTTTATTATGAAGTAGCCCCAAGTGAGTGCCATTAACCACAGCACGGTAGCCCATGTCACTACGGCTAGCGATATGCAGGTCAACCTCTTGGTGGTCTTCAAACTCGCCCGCCTTAGCAGTTTCAGCCAAGTGCTTGCTTAGCTTGCTAGTTGCTACAATGCGCCCTGTTACATCAATATATAAATATACTGAATATGAGCGCCCCTTTTCCATGGGTACACGTTGTTCTTTAAACGGCACCAACAGGTCTTTAGCCAAGCCCCAGTCTAAAAATGCCCCAAACTTGCCTACGTCAACAACCTCTAAGTGGGCAACATCGCCCACAAATGCCTTTGGCAACAGGGTGGTAGCAATGGGTCTGTCTTCGCTGTCTAAATAAATGAAAACCGCAATTTCATCTTCAAGCTCAAGCTCAGGCGGGGCATATCTAATGGGTAGCAGAACTTCACCAAGCTCCAACCCTTCTAAATAAAAACCAAAGTCCACCTGTTTTGCAACACGCAGCATATGGGCTTTGCCAATTTCAATCATTTTTTTCGCCTTACGGTTTATCTACAAACATTACGGTTACGTTTGACCCTACACCAATTAACAATTAGCCTGATGCTACTACATAGATTAGCACCTTTAAGCAACATGTCTTCGGTAAATAATACTACACAAAAAAGGCGGGGTTAAATGAGTGACAGCGAAAGCAAAACCCAAAAAGCTAAAAACGTAGCGTTTCACATTAAAAATCTACGTAAAATATACCACACAGGCGAAACAGTTGTTGAAGCACTGCGGGGTGTCTCTCTTGATATAAACGAGGGAGATGTAACTGTTCTTTTGGGGCCATCGGGCAGTGGCAAGTCTACTTTTTTAAATATTTTAGGTGGGTTGGACAAGCCAAGTGAAGGCCATGTCGATTTTAAAGGCGATGTTTTAAGCGAAGACGACAACCACGCCCTAACCGAATATCGCCGCGAAAATGTTGGTTTTATTTTTCAGTTCTATAACCTTATTCCCAGCCTGACAGCAATGGAAAACGTGGCACTGGTTACTGAAATTTCTAACGATCCCATGGACCCTATGGAAGCATTAAAGATGGTGGGGTTGGAGAACCGAGCCGACCATTTTCCTAGCCAGCTATCAGGCGGGGAGCAACAGCGCGTTGCCATAGCACGCGCCATAGTTAAACGACCAAAAGTACTGCTTTGTGACGAGCCCACAGGTGCGCTTGACCGTGAAACTGGTGTTTTGGTGTTAGAGGCCTTGATCCGTGTTAACAAAGAGCTGGGCACTACAACATTGATAGTAACCCACAATGCCGCCACCGCAGGTTTGGCTGACACTGTTATTTATTTTGCTGATGGCGATATTATTAAGACAAAATACAATGCCACCCGCCTAACCCCGCAAGATATAAGTTGGTGATGCATGGTATCATGCCTAAATAAAAAATTACTTCGTGACCTTTGGCGGCTGAAAGGGCAAGTGCTGGCAATTTCGTTTGTGGTGGCGTGCGGCATTGCCACATATATCATGTCGCAAACTGCAACCACTAGTTTAGAGCAAGCAAAAAATAGCTATTTTGAGCGTTATCGTTTGGCTGATATTTATGCCAATGCAAAACGCGCCCCCTTAAGGATAGTGCCACAAATTGAAAACATAGAGGGTGTAGCAAGGGTTTATCCACGGGTGCGGTTTGGCGTAACACTTGATGTACCGGGCATGATTGAACCCGCAACAGCTTCGATCATTAGTGTGCCAGAAGTTGGCGAAGTGCCACTTAATGCGCTTTATTTGGTGAACAAGAAATAAAACGCAAAGCAAGGCAACGATGATGTTTGAATATCTGGAGCATTTGCAGATGCTCATAATTTTGGCCCTGGCGATAGTTTTAGCGCTGTTATTAACTCACGCAAAAAACTTTTAACAATAGCTGGCGTGGTGCTTAGCCCTGAGTTTGTTTACACCCTAGCCCCCGGCACTATTATTCCCGACGATAAACATTACGGCATTATATTTATGAACCGCCGGGCCTTAGAGGCCGCCACAAACATGGACGGTGCCTTTAATGATGTTTTGGTTAAGGTCACCCCTGGCAACAATGAAACCATTATTATGGACCGAATAGATACCATTTTAGCACCATATGGTGGCATTGACGCCTATCCAAAAGATGATCAAATTTCATACTGGTTTATTAATAACGAGCTATCCCAATTACAAACCGTTGGTTTGGTTGTGCCTATAATATTTCTTTCAGTTTCGGCGTTTTTGCTAAACATCGTTTTAAGTAGACAAATATCCATAGAGCGTGACCAAATAGGCATGATGAAAGCCATTGGTTATTACAACCTAGATATTGGGCTACATTACCTTGGCTTTGCCCTAACTATTGTTTTCATGGGGGCAATAATTGGTACTTCACTTGGGGTGTGGCTTGGCGCAGGGTTAATGAAGCTCTATGCAATTTACTTTCATTTCCCCACGCTTAACTATATTTTCCACCCATCCACGCTTGCTGTCAGTGGGCTTATTAGCCTTGCTGCGGCTGTTGTTGGCACCATATCAGCCGTGCGCAGGGTTGTAGAACTACCCCCTGCTGAGGCCATGCAACCAGCACCACCAATGGTTTACCGCAAAACAATTTTAGAACGTCTTGGCATTTTACAGTTTTTTCCTACCACAGGGCGTATGATTTTTCGCCATTTAGAGCGACGACCGGGACGGGCAATATTATCCATTGTTGGGGTGGCATTGTCGGCGGCAATTTTTCTAGCATCATCGTTTGTTTTTGACAGCATAGAGTACATGCTTGAGGTGCAATATGAGGTGGCAGACAGAGCAGATGTAACACTAACATTCGTTGAGCCACGTTCATCACAAGCCATGGAAGATGTTATTCACCTACCGAGTGTACTGAGCGCAGAGCCATTTAGAACCGTTGCTACCCGCATGCGTTTCGGCCACAACAACCACCGCGGGGTTATTACGGGGCTAGCTCCTAATGCATCGCTACTGCGCATGATTGATGTAAATATTAGACCAATTGAAATTCCAAGTACGGGAATAGTACTTTCTGAAAAGCTAGCTGAAATTTTGGGGGCTAGCCGTGGTGACATTATAACGCTTGAGGTTTTAGAGGGGCGCAAACCCACACTGGAAGTGCAGGTTGTAGAGCTTGTGCAAGAATATATTGGTGCAAATGCCTTTATGAGTTTACCTGCACTAAACAGGCTTATGGGTGAGGCAGGTGTTATTTCAGGGGCATCACTCATAACAAACGGTGCTGAGAACAGCGAGCTTTATTCACACGTTAAAAACATACCTGCGATCAATTCTATCACCATGCGATCTGTTCTTGTGCAGTCAGTTCGCGAAACCATTACACAAAGCATTGTTGAAACATTTATCATAAACATTGTTTTTGCCGCCCTCATTGCATTTGGAGTGGTTTATAACACTGCTAGAATATCACTATCAGAGCGTGCCAGAGAACTAGGGTCAATGAGAGTGCTTGGCTTTACAGAAAGGGAGGTGGCTTTAGTGTTGTTGGGTGAGTTGTTGCTTTTGGTGGCGATAGCAATACCCATTGGCATATGGCTAGGAATGCAAATGGGTTACGGGCTTGCAGCAAGTATGGACACTGAACTATTTAGGTTTCCTGTCATTATTTCTGACCGAACGTTGGGGGCTACCGTATTAATAATTTTATTTGCCACCAGTATATCGTGCTATGTGGTCTGGCAACATATTGTGAAACTTGATATTGTAAAAGTATTGAAAACACGCGAATAATAACGTTTAGGGGAAGAAGTCTTGATTAAGCTAAAGCTAACAAAAAACCTTCTTTATTGGGCCATGGGTGCTGTTGTTATACTTATGATTGCCTTTTCATTTGTACCAAAGCCCGTACCGCAAGACTTTGCTCAAGCCACAAAAAATGACATTGCTGTCACTATTCATAGTGAGGGCAAAACCCGAGTGCGGGAAAACTATGTGGTATCGGCACCCTTTGCAGGCCATATGTTACGCTTGGAAAGTGAGCCTGGTGATATTGTTATTGCCGGCGTTACTGTTGTTGCCATTATGGAACCAGCTGACCCATCATTGTTAGACGCCCGATCATTAGCCCAAGCTGAAGCACGCATAAGTGCCGCAGATGCTGCACTTGATATGGCACAAGCAACACTGACACAACGTGAAGCCGAGTTTAACTTTGCCGTGCGTGAAATGGAACGTGCGGAAGAGCTGTTTAATAATCAAAACATCTCAACCTTAGAAAAAGAAAAATACGAGCTTTCACGATCTAACGCACAATCATTGTTCGCATCAGCAACATCAGCCGAACAAATGGCTGAATATGAATTGGACATGGCTAAGGCGGCGCTAATTCCACCGTCAGAGCGAACATCTGGTTCAGGCATTATTGAGGTTAAGGCACCTGTGTCGGGGGTGGTGCTTAGGTTATACCAAGAAAGCGAAGGGGTGGTGCTGGCTGGTAAGCCGTTATTGTCACTTGGCGACCAAGACGATCTGGAAATTGTTGTTGATATGCTATCCATTGATGTTGTGAAGCTTGAAATTGGTGACCGTGCTATTATCGACCACTGGGGTGGTGATGCCCCCTTAGACGGTGTGGTTCGGTTGGTTGAGCCATCTGGCTTTACAAAAATTTCCGCTTTGGGCATTGAAGAACAGCGGGTCAATGTGTTGGTTGATATAACAAGCCCCCCTGAAAACTGGCAAGCATTAGGTGACGGTTACCGTGTTGAAGTTTTTGCCGTTATTGACGAGATAAAAAACATATTATCAATTCCTGTATCCAGCCTGTTTCGCCACCAAGGAAACTGGTCAGTGTTTAAGGTTATTGATGGCGAGGCGGTTTTAACAAGCATAGAAATTGGCCTGAGAAACAACCAGTATGCGCAAATTATAAATGGCCTAAACGAGGGAGATACTGTTATCACCCATCCGTCAAACGACGTGGTTGATGGCACAAATGTTGTTGCACGAAAGAATTAAAACAATTAGGACTAGGAATAGCCTTAAGAATTACAAAATCAATTAAGAGTAGTGTATGAAAAAATATTGTAAAAGCGTTATGATTGTTATAGCTGTTTTTTCACTAAGCGCATGTAATGCCCAAAACAACACATCGTTACAAACAACATTACAAGAAAGTGGCTACAGCCCGCCTGCGCTTGGTATTGTTTGGATTACAGATGAAAATAACAATATAACCCACACACCAACAGGCACTGTTTTCCCAGCATTTGCTGGCAAGTTTGAAAGATTCAATACAAAAGACTACAACTCTGATGGCTCAGATGTGGGTGCATCTTATCATTTAGAAAATAATAAATTAACACTATACGCCACTTATGACAGCAAGTTTGGCGTTGTGGATCATATGAACCAAGCTGTATATGCCATAAAAAATTATGCTCCTTCTGCCAAATTTATAAACAGTAGAGATTTAGACCCATCAGATACCAAATACGACCAATTGCCGGTAGGGCACTATGTTGACTTTCTTATTAATGAGAATGAAGGGCTATGTATTAATGCCTGCGATGGTGAAGAACTTACAAATGGCATTTGGATGTTTAAAAGAGGGGATTGGGTCTATAAGGCAAGAATGACATTCTTAGGCGACCCCTTAACAGCAACAATGAAAACGCTAGAAGAAGAACTTAATAAAGAAATGGAAAAGTCTGGCTCTGATGCAAGAGCGAGCCTTTCTAGTGTTCAGGAGGGCATCCCTCTTGGCATGGAAGATGTTTTAGATGCATTAATATCTATTAAATGGCCAACAAACTAAATATTCACTACATGCCTGTTTTTATAAAATATGGCTTCCACAACTTAATACCAAGGGGAACAGCTAGGTTTAAGAAAAACGCTGTAACCATTAGCGTGTAAAATGCTTGGTCGGTTAGAATGTTGTTTTGCACATAGGCAATGTCCATAACCACAAAGGCCAGCTCAGCCCGCCCCAACATGCCTAGGCCTATCATAACACTTTCCTGATAGCTGAAACCGCCAGTGTAACGCGCGGCCAAACTGGCAGATGTTATTTGTGCCACGATTAAGCCCAAAGTTAATATCACCACATAAGGCACAACGGACAGCAACAAGTCTAAATCGAATATAATCTTGGCCCCAAGCACAATAAAAAACACTGGCCCCGCCCAAACAAAGGCAATGTTATCAATCAGCCTTTTCATACTAAAATAATCTTCCGAGGTGTCAGTTTTTTCTTCGGAAAGAACCTTAATGACAGACATGTCAAAATATTCTTCTTTCAGTATCAGACCCGCCATATAAGCCCCCACCGCAGGGTGAAAGCCCAGTTCATAAGAGACGATAGCTACAAACATAACATAAATTAGAACAACAAGTGTGCGCTGACCTCTGGTTAATGAAAACAGATGGGCAATGCCAAAACGCCCCAAGCCCGGTATAAAGCTCAACGGGCCCTTTGGCTCTGTTGGCAACACCCAGCTGGATAATGCCGCCACGGCCAAGAAAAATACTATGGTCTTAAGCACCACAAAACCAATACTGGTCAGGCTAAGGCTAGCCTCACCCGCGGCAATAGGGATGATAATGGCGACCAAGGCTAGCGAGGCAATATCATCCAACACCGCAGAGGTCATAATGCCTGTTGCAGCGCGGGTTTTGTTCAGACCCTCGCTTTTTAAAGAAACTAGCGTTAACGAAACCGCCGTTGCGGTCATGGCTAAGCCCACCACCAGCGCCATATTAACATCGCCCCAAAAATAATAGGCCGCACTATAAGCGGTTAAAAATGGTGCTAAACCGCCAAAAAATGCTATTCCCCAACTGCGTTTCATGCCCGCCATAAAGTTTGTAGTGCTTTCCTCAAAACCCAGTGCAAACATAATTAAAATAATGCCCAGTTCGGCGAAATCGACAATAAACTCGCTCGGATGCTCAGGCAAAATGCCCATATTTACAAAAATCGCACCCATAAATAGGTAAAAAAGCACAGGTGTAAGGCGGGTGGCTTTGGCCATAAAGTGCGCAATTAAAACCCCGACCCAGATTATGGTTAAATGTTCTAATTCATGCATGTCTTTTACCTTTTAGTTTCAAAATTATTATCAACGATCTCGCCTTAACACTTAATACACCCTAATCACTTTTAGGCAATTCAAATGTCATAATCAACGGCATATGGTCAGAAATGGCTTGGGTGTCGTGTTGGCGTGTTTTATAGCCTTCAAACGCCAACATATCTGAATAGAAAATATAATCTATAACCCTATCAAGCCCCGTGGCAGATGGGTTGTTTGAATAGTGAGTAAAGTGCCCTTGCCTGCCATCGCCAGTTAGCTCCACAATAGTGGCGGCAGATTTAAAATTATCAAAAATTTTCGAAATTTCCGACGTGTTTTGATAAAGGTCTTGGGCATCACCATATGCCAACGCACCCTTTTCAATGCTAGGCGGCAAAAGGTTAAAGTCACCACCAATTAGCCACGGGACATTTTCAGCACTTAAACTATCAAGCAGTTCCACCGTTTGTCTGACCTGCTGTTCCATGGTGTCTGTACCTTGGGCAAATGCTGACAAATGGGTGTTCAGGGCATGGAAAAACCCGCCACCTACAATGGGCATGGTGGTTTCTAAAATTGCCCGCTTAACATCAAACCACTGCACCAAGAAAAAATCTGGAATTTCATACAAGGCATGTCTGGTGGCGCTTTCGATTTTATATTTACTAAAGGTTGTTAGCTCCATTCCCACAGAACCATTAACCTTTGGGTGCATTAAATAATTAGCTTTCCAATAATATGCCCGCGCCGAACATTTATAATCTGGTGAAAGCAAGCCCAACAATCTAGCAAGCTGATCTTCATTGTCGGTACGGGCGGCACCATTGTCCATTTCCTGTAACAACACAATATCAGGGTTTTCATCAGCAATAATGCGAGCAACCTCATGAATTGTCATGGTTATGTCTTCTGCAGTTGGACGCAGGTCCTCGCCATTCTCAAACCAAAAGGTATATTCCTTGCCCGCCATAAACTGCACATTCCAGCTAAGCACCTTTAGCGATTGCCCAGAGCTAAGCAAAGGTGCGTCTGCTGAGCAAGAAACCTCTTCTGATTGTGTTGGTGCCTCAGGGAAATAAGCACTGGAATAGGCCCAAGCCAAGAACAACAAAACCCCAACAGATAATGTCAGCAAAGCCCACTTTATGCCTTTAAAAGCCCTACCCATTACCAACACCCCCATAAATTATTTCCATGAATACAATCAACCACGAACTTGAAATATTAGAAAGAACTATATTAATCACAGCTAATTTTACCCCGCAAAAAACACAATGATAGGTTGTGGAAAAACCCAGACGTGTCAACTAGCCTTAATAACAAGCGGTACTGGGCACTGATTTGCACTGCCTTCCACCGCTGTGCAAAGGGGTTTTTAACAATCAAACAACAGGCACAACAAAAAAGTAAGTAAGGTTTCATGAATAAAATGCGCATAAAAACGATAGGCATGATAATTGGCGGAACGTTAGTTCTGGTATCTATTGCCATCATAAATCTTGCTTATATAAATTTAAGCAGTGGAGTTGCGGCTGATAAATTGTGGGAAAACACATATACAAAAGCAAGTCAGCTAAACAATGCTTTGCAGTTTTTACACCAAGAACTGGGTGACGAAGATAAGCTTGGTAAACTGAAAAGTGGCGAGCTGATAACAGACCCTGAGCATATAGAAAGCCTGTCTTTAGGTGTAATTAACGCCCGCCACCAATTGTTAACAACGGTGGGAAGCCACACCAGCCAGCAAGGAAGCCAGCACTATATTTTCATATCAAAATTATTGGATCAGTACAGCGTTCTAATACAGGCATCAACAGTTGCGCTTGACCCATCACAGCCTGTTAACAATACCACCTTAGGAACTGATTTTAATAATGAAGATGCCTATAAAGCCCTGATATATTTTGACCAAACACTGCAAAACACCCTGCTTGGTTTTTCGGGTGATGCCAATAAAAGCCTTTTATCCCTTTCCAAAGATGCCAGCCAAGAAACCATTGCGGCGGCGCTTATTATTCTTTTAGCCTCATTTGCCAGCATTTGGGTTTTACACACCAGAGTTATGACACCGCTTTCCCGCCTGCAGGATGTTATGAGCACAATAGCTGTGGGCGATTATTCTGTAGACGTTCCCGACATTGCCAAAAAAGATGAAATTGGCGAAATGGCACGCTCGCTTGAAATCCTGCGCGATGATGCGGCAGAGCTTGAAAACGTCAAAGAAGAACAGCTTATAAATGAACGGCGCATTGCTGAAGATGACAAAAAAACCGCAGAGAAAGAAAGCCAGCGTTTAATAGAAGAGGAAAAGAACAAACGCCAAACCGAAGAGCTTCGTAGCCGTGAACTGACAGAAGAAGTGGCGCGGCAAACATTAGAGCTAAGAAAAAGTGAAGCTTCATTGCGAGGAATTTTAGATAGCGCATTGGATGCTTTTATAAGCTCTAACGAGCAAGGTGTTATCCTTAGTTTCAACAAATCAGCAGAAGAAATGTTTGGCTATTCTGCTGAAGAAGCCATTGGTCTGCATGTTCACATTTTGGTTCCTGACGAATTTAGGAACGAGCATATTGAAATGTTTTCCAATTCAGTTAATGCTTCATCCCCGCCAAAACCAAGCACTGAGCGACAAATAGCAGGCCAACACAAAGATGGCCGCAACTTTCCTGTTAGCGTTGGTCTTACCAGCCTGAACCACGATGGTGAGCTAATTTATGTTGCCGCCCTTAGAGACAGAAGCGGCGAGGTGCAAAAGGAACAAAAACTGCAAAGATTAGGTCGCTTGTTAGACCGCTCAATGCGTGAAGTTTATGTGCTTGAAGCTGATGATTTTTCATTTCAAGAGGTTAACTCAAGAGCCGTGGAGGTTTTAGGGTACAAGACAGAAGCGTTTGATAAATTAAAATACACCGACATTTTGTGCCAACCCGCAAAAGAAGAACTTGCAAAACTATTAGCCCCCCTACTGAAGGGCGAAGAAGAAGAGGTGGTTTTTGAAGG
>DAOWAS010000065.1 GCA_030634465.1 Alphaproteobacteria bacterium
GCCACGCCCCGCCAACCATATACAACGGCTTGTTTGCACCTGCATTAAGCCAAGGCACCCTCTTTAGTGTTTGTTTTATATGGCTTATTTGCTCAGCGCTTATTTCTTCATTACCACCCAGCAGACGAATTGGACCTAGGGGTAAGGTAACGCGCTCGAGAATTTTATCATCTTCAATATTTATCAGCTCTAAGGAGCCACCGCCCAAGTCACCAACAATGCCCGTGGTTTTAGGAAAGCCTGAAATAACCCCAAATGCTGAATATTTAGCCTCATCAGCACCACTAATGGTACGCACAATAATGCCGCAGTTGCTTTTAATTAGTGAAACAAACTCTTTACCATTTTTAGCATCACGCACTGCGGCGGTGGCAAAGGCCTCGACCACATCAACCTTCATATCATTACACAGCAAGGCAAAGCGTTTTAGTGTGGACAAAGCGCTAATCATGGCTTTTTCGTCCATTTTACCGTGGGTCGACACCTCTTTGCCCAAGCCACACAACACACGTTCGTTAAAAAGAATTTTCGGATTACGGCGCAGGCCTTTAAAAATAACCATACGAACTGAGTTGGAGCCAATATCAATTACTGAAATTAACCTGTTAAATGGGTCACGCTTTGCCCACTTACTAACACCCAATTTTACCTTTTCAGCCACACAAAATCCTTACTAAACTTCATTGTCAAAATATAGCGGGCGCACACCATCTTCTTCGCTAATCGCCTCACCCCGCCCAGACAAGCTAGGGTTATTCATAAAGTAATTATGGGCATTAAACGGCTTGTCGCCACTTTCTATACGTTCATAATTACCGTCAGGCATTAGTTGCCAACTTTGGCGGTTATCTTTCAGGTTTGCCACCATAATTTGTTGCATTATCTGCTCATGCACCGTGGGGTTATCAATTTCTATAAATGTCTCTACCCGAAAGTCAAAGTTTCGCGGCATCCAGTCGGCAGATGATATAAACACCTTGGCATCTTTGTGGGGCAAACCATGACCAGCCCCAAAACAGCTTGCTCTGGCGTGCTCTAAAAAACGCCCAACTAGGCTTTTAACCCTAATGTTTTCTGACAAGCCCTTAACCCCTGCCCGCAAACAACAAATGCCGCGCACAACAAGATCAACCTGCACCCCATGAAACGATGCCTCATAAAGCTTGTCGATAACTGTGGGGTCAACCAAGGCATTCATTTTTGCCCAAACATGCGCAGGTCGCCCTGCTTTTGCATGTTCAATTTCATCATCAATTAATGACATAATTTTATCACGCACCCCAACGGGTGAAACTGTTAGTTTTTCCAAATTATTTGGCTTCACATAACCTGTTACATAGTTAAACAGTTTGGCAACATCGCGCCCTAACGCAGGGTCGATGGTAAATAGCGACATGTCGGTATAAACCTTGGCTTTGATGGGGTGGTAGTTGCCCGTACCAAAATGCACATAGCTTTTCAGCTTGCCATCTTCACGGCGCACCACCATAGAAACCTTGGCGTGGGTTTTCAGTTTAACAAAACCATAAACCACCTGAACGCCAGCACGCTCCATGTCCCGCGCCCATTTAATGTTTTGCGCCTCGTCAAATCTTGCTTTCAGCTCTATCAACGCGGTAACAGACTTGCCCGCCTCGGCGGCCTCAATCAATGCCTTAATAATGGGCGATTGCGATCCAGCGCGGTATAATAACTGTTTGATGGCAACAACCTTGGGGTCACGCGCCGCTTGGGTAAGAAAGTTATGCACCACGTCAAAACTTTCATAAGGGTGATGCACCAACAGGTCTTTTTGTTTAATGGCGGCAAAAATATCGCCACCTAAATCTCTAATACGCTCAGGAAAACGAGCGTTATATTCACCAAAGCGCAAATCAGGCCTGTCTGCTTTTAAAAGCTGTCTGGTGTCTTCAATTCCTATCAGACCATCAACCTCAACCACCGTGTTGGCATCGGCATCTAGCTCGCGCACAACCATTTGGCATAGGTTGGGGGGAATTTTAGCTTCAATTTCCAGAACAATAATATGCCCTCTGCGGCGGCGTTTTAATGCGCTTTCAAAAACCCGCACTAAATCTTCCGCTTCATCTTCAATTTCCAGATCGCTGTCACGAATTACCCTGAATGCGCCTGAGCCAATTACTTTGTACGATGGAAACAACTGACCTAAGAACAGTTGTATCAGCACCTCAAGCGAGACAAAACGTATGCTGTCGCCAGGCAATTGCACAAAACGCTTAACCTGATGCGGCACTGGTAACAATGCTGAAACACGGTGCTCACCGTCTTCATGCTCTAAATCTAGAATAAGTGAAAAACCCATATTGGGTATGAAAGGAAACGGGTGCGCAGGGTCAATGGCAATGGGGGTTAATACCTGGAAAACCTCTTCTAAAAAATAATCCTCTAACCAGTTTTTATCCTCGCCACTAATTTCATCTGGCTTAAGTATTTTAATACCTTCTTCTACTAACTCGTCACACAATTGCGCCCAACATTCTTGCTGGGTTTTCATCAAACCATCGGTATAAGCATTTATGTTTTTTAATTGTTCGGCTGGTTTTAAGCCATCATTGGACTTTTGTTTAATATCGGCCGCCAACTGGCTTTTCAAACCCGCCACCCGCACCATAAAAAACTCATCCAAATTACTGCCCGAAATGGATAGGAAATTTACCCGCTCCAACAATGGATGTTTTTTGTTAAAGGCTTCTTCCAAAACCCTGCTGTTAAATTTTAGCCAGCTTATTTCACGGTTATAATATTTTTCACCCACGGGCAGTGTTTGCCACGGTTTGTCAGATGGCTTATCTGAACTATCACTTGGTTTATGTGGTGTTTTTTTGCTCACATCCAACCTTAATTATATTCTTCTTCAAATGCTTTAATAACATCTCGTGCCAAGGGTACGGTAATGTTTTTACCTTTTAACAAAGCCGACTTGTCCACTTGCTCAACCAGTTTCATAACACCTTCGAACGAGCGTTCCATTCGGGTTATTAAAAATTTTACCACAGCATCGTTCACCAACAACTGGCGGTCTGAAAATTGTTTTATTAAAACTGCCTTTAACAACCCCTCATCTGGTGGGGAAATTTTAACCAATGGTACAGCCATTAGGCGCGATGACAAGTCTGGCAATGCAATATCCCATTGTTGTGGTGGTTTGCTTGCCGTTAGCAACAGCCAGCCCCCCGCTTCTTTTATGGCATTAAACAGATGGAAAAGTGCAGCTTCATCATTAATTTTATCGGCATTGTCTATTACGGCTATTGGCCTGTCTTTGTTTAAACCTGATAAAAAAACATCAATTTCAGGCAGGTTTTCAGCCTGTAGCAACTGGCCACCTGTCAGGTTTTTAAAAGACTGCACCAAATGGGTTTTACCGCAAGAACCGGGACCAACAATCATTAGGGCGTGGTGCTGCCAGTTCGGCCACATGTTCAGGTGTTTAACCGCGCCCATATTACTTTCGCCAATGGCGAAGTCGTCAAAACTTTGCGAATTAAGCAAGGGAAAATCAAACGGCAATTGCTCAGCTAATTTTTGCCTACTGCCTTTGCTGCTTTCACGGCCTTCGCTGCTTTGGCTAGTTTTATGTGATTTTTGGAACTGGTCGGTCATGATTATCTATTCAGCTTGCCCTTTATGAATTTCGCTTTTTAAATAAATTTCAACTGCATAACGAACCAAAACCCCAATTGCCGCCGCTATTGGCAAGGCTAGCAATACACCCACAAAGCCCATAACCTCACCGCCAGCAAATATGGCAAACAAAACCCAAACAGGGTGTAAACCAACACGGGAACCTACTAAATGCGGGGTTAAAAATGCTGCTTCAATTATTTGCACCACAACAAAAACCATAAACACCTGCATTAGGGGCATAAATTCTAGCCCAAACTGACCAATGGCCAGCAACATTGCGATTAATGCCGCAAATAGCGCACCAACAAATGGCACATAAGCCAAAATACCTGCCATAAGACCAAGTACCAAGGCATATTCCAAGCCCACAAGCGACCAACCAATGCCATATAGCACCGCCATTGTCAGGGCGGACAATGTTTGACCACGAACAAAACCTGCCAAGGCACTGTCAATTTCACCTGCCAAACGGCGTATTGTTGGTGCTTCTTTCTTTGGCAACCAGTTATTAACCCGCTCTACTATCAGGTCCCAGTCACGCAGTAAGAAAAATGACACAACGGGGGATATTATCAAAAGCCCAAGCAGTGAAAAGACTGCAGCACCTTTGCTTAAAAAACCAGTTATTATTGCCCCTGCCTGACTAGCCCCCTGCTCTACAGCAGCAGCTATCAGGCTTTCGCTATCAGACACAGCGCCAAAAGCACCTTTAAACTCTGCCAGCATATTGTCTATTATTGGTGTCAATTTTTCCAAATATTCGGGAAAGCTTGATAAAAAACCTGTAACCTGATGTTGCAATACTGGCAAAATAGCTAAAATAATTGCCGTAACAAGGGTGAAGAACAATACCAATATGGTGGTTGCGGCCAGCCAGCGGGGAAATTTAATTGTTTCCAACTTGTCAGCCAAGGGGTCAAGCAGATAAGCAATAGCTAACCCCGCAACAAATGGTAAAAGAACAGCGCGGGTAACATATGTCAGCACCAGTGTGGCAACAATAAAAACCCAAGCTTGCCATGGAATACGCATTTTCTTCCCCCTCATACTATAAAAATTATGGTTAACTTTTAGCAAGCTTCAAACAGTTTCGCCACAACATTGCGGTTAATTGACGGTTTTTTCCAAATACCAACCATCATACTGTTCCACCAGTGTCAGGTTAACCCCTTCTAAAACCAGACGCAGTTGTTCAAACACCCCGCCGTAAACAATATTAATTTGCGACACAGGAACCGCCAGTTTTTCCACCTCAACCGTGCGTACAATGGGCGTGCCTTCCAAACGCTCGATAATATCCACCCACTCGGTAGCAGACTGTGCCACCACATGAACCGCCAGTTCGTTAAACGAACCAAAAGTTGTCAGCGTTTGCTGGCGCCACGCGATATCCATGCGGGCAAACATGGCCTGCGCCGCCGTAACAAACATGCTTTCCTGTGCTTGCCCTGCACTGGCAATAATAACGCCGCTATCTCTGGTTGGTGACAGGCCACGACCATAGCTAAAATGCAGGTTTTTAAGGCCGTTTTCGCCAACCTCGCCCCACCACGCACGGGCAATTAAAATATCAGAGGTGTTATATTTGTTATTCAGGTCTTTAAAGCGACCTTGAAAATCTTCAACATTTCTTCTTAAAACATCGGTGTTGCCAACCAACAACTGGTCTTCAAAACCACCCTCAGCCAAATTAAACTTGTATAAATGGTTTTCCATATCGGCTTTATAAAGGGCATCTCGCCACGGGTTGTCCTCTTCAAACAATGAAGAAACCCCGCCATATTCATATACAGGCAACAATAATAATGGCCCACCAGTTAGCTCGGTATATGGCAGGTTATTTGTGCCTAAATATTCTAAAACCTTTTCTTTGTTAAAGCTGACATCCATTGTGGCAATGTAGCGCCGCGACGATGTGCGCTCACCGTGTACCACAATGCCAGACACATAATTTCTGATATTGTTTGCTGATAATATTTGCGCCTCAACCAGACGGTCTTCTAATGAAATTTTGCGTAACAAACGGTTAAATGAAGTTACCTGCACGTTGCTCAACGCCTCGACGCGGGCATCGCGGGCGTTGCGTGCGGTTACATCAACCGCAACGCCGTACACGGTAAATATATGGTCTTGGCTGCTTGTTTGCGCACCCGCCGCCGCAACAATTTGCATCAGGCCAAGCATAAGCACCAAGTTGCGAGCAAAGCGTTTGCTATATGGTCCAAATATAAACTTCATAAATCAACTCTAACTGTTTGGCTTTAATAGCCTTTTAATAGCTTATAAACGCTATCAATGCACACCCTTAATAGTTTCCCGACACTGGATCGCATAATTATACAAATAATTACGGCAAAACAACGATTTCCACTCGCCAAAAGCAATAGAAATATATAGTGTCCACCACACATGCAAACATGCTTCAATTGCTAAATGAAGGAAATCTTTTTGACCCAAGATAATAAAAATAACCAGGGAAAAAGTTTCACCTATAAAGACGCAGGGGTGGATATTGATGCTGGCGAGCGTTTAGTTGATAAAATTAAACCCATGGCACGTTCAACCAAACGCGCGGGGGCTGATGCTGACCTTGGTGGTTTTGGTGGTCTTTTCGACCTGAAAGCCGCAGGATACAACGACCCTATTATTGTTGCCGCCACTGACGGTGTTGGTACAAAACTTAAAATAGCAATTGAAACTGGCAATTTATCCACCGTGGGTATTGATCTAGTAGCCATGTGTGTAAATGACCTGATAGTACAAGGCGCAGAACCACTGCTGTTTTTAGATTATTTCGCCACAGGTGAGCTGAAGGTAGATGAAGCCGCAAACATAATTTCAGGCATTGCTGAAGGATGCCGCCAAGCAGGCTGTGTACTTATTGGTGGCGAAACCGCCGAAATGCCCGACATGTATAAAGCAGGCGATTTTGATTTAGCAGGCTTTAGCGTTGGTGCCGCAGAACGAGATAGTTTAATCGATGGGAAATCCATTTCAGCGGGCGATGCTATTATCGGCCTGCCCTCAAGCGGGGTGCATTCAAATGGCTTTTCATTAGTTCGCAAGTTACTTGAAGTAAATGGCATAAGCTTTTCAGATAACTCAACAATTTATGATAACAAAACCGTTGGTGAGGTGTTTTTAACCCCGACGAATATTTATGTAAAAGAGCTATTGCCACTAATAAAATCAGGCTTAGTTAAGGGTTTGGCGCACATTACTGGCGGTGGCTTACTGGACAATATTCCACGTGTTTTGCCCGACAACACCTCTGCCACGCTTGATGCGGATAAAATTAAACTATTGCCCGAATTTGGCTGGTTAGCCAAGCTTGGCAACCTCAGCCCGTTTGAGCTAGCCCGCACCTTTAACTGCGGCATTGGCATGGCAATAATAGTTGATAAAAATAAAAGCGACCTAGTTATTAAGGAATTAGAAAAGTTTGACACTTATGCTCAACAAATTGGAGTTGTAAATGAGTGTACAGGCAAGGCAAAAACCCAAATAAACGGCTCAGCTGGAACTTGGGGTTTTGATGAGCCTTTTTCTTTTGAAACATTGTCAGACGCGTAACGCCAGACGTATAACAACAGTGTTTTAAGATTAGTAACAATGCCTTGTAACAAAAGGCAATTATGGAAAACAAACATGACAAATTCAGCCAAAACCCCAGTAGCAGTTTTAATTTCAGGCCGTGGCAGTAACATGGGCTCAATATTAGATGCCTGTGAAAGCCCAGACTTTCCTGTCAGAGTGGGCATAGTTATATCGGACAACCCCAAAGCAGAAGGCCTTAAAGTGGCTAAGGAAAATGGTGTTGATACACTGGTGGTAAAAAGGTCTGACTATTCTAGCAAAGCTGAATTTGAAGAGGTAATTGACAAAGCCATTAGAGAAACTGGCGCAAAGCTAATTTGTCTAGCAGGTTTTATGGCGCTATTGTCTGAGGACTTTGTTAACGGCTGGCACAACCAAATAATTAACATTCACCCGTCGCTACTGCCCGCGTTTAAAGGGTTAGAAGCTCACCAACAGGCAATTGATGCTGGTGTGCGCTTTACTGGCTGTACTGTGCATATTGTCCGCCCAGAAATGGATGCAGGCCCAATTATTATTCAGGCGGTTGTTCCTGTAACCAAAAATGACACGGCCGACAGTCTGGCTTCACGCATTTTACATTATGAACATGTGCTATACCCTGAAGCACTTCGTCTGTTAATTACAGGTGAAGCTGAAATTAAGGGTGAAAAAACCATTATCAATAATGGCAGATGGCAAAAAACAGGGCATGTTAACCCTGCTCCTCTTATTTAGTATCTCTCACGCTGGTTCGATAAATCTCACAGCTACGAGGTGCGACGCATAAGCGTCGGTCAGCCTAGCGGCTTCCAGCTTTTGTTTGTTCCCGGTATTGCAAGCGCAATCCCATGGAACGCGCTCAAGGCTGCTCCCCGAACTAAATTATACAAACTGAGTAACGTAGGGCGCATGCCCGTCCGAGTTAATACGAGGCGTATGCGCAGGCGAGCAGGTTTACCTGCGTCAGCCGTGAGCTATAAATAAAAGCGGCTACAAGCCGTGAGCTACAAATAAAAGCTAGCCATAAAAAAAGCGAGCATCAAAGATGCCCGCTTTTAAAAACTTTTGTAGCAAGAAAACTGGAAGCCGCTAGGCTGACCGCGGCTTATGCCGCGCACCTCGTAGCTGTTAGCTGACACCTGTGTCTGCTAGCTAGCGTGAGAGAGTTAAATCAGCCAACAATTTGATCTTCAGTGAAGAACTGAGCGATTTCGATTGCGGCGTTTTCAGCGCTATCAGAACCGTGAACAGAGTTTTCACCGATTGAAAGAGCGAAGTCTTTGCGAACTGTGCCAGCATCAGCTTCTGCAGGGTTAGTTGCGCCCATTACTTTACGGTGCAAAGCAACAGCGTCTTCACCTTCTAAAACTTGTACTACAACAGGCTCAGAAGTCATAAATTCAACCAATTCGCCGTAAAATGGGCGTTCAGCATGAACTTCATAAAACTTTTTGGCTTGCTCGTCGCTCAGGTGAATGCGTCTTTGCGCTACAATGCGCAGGCCAGCTTCTTCAAACTTGGCGTTAATAGCACCAGTTAGGTTGCGCTTGGTTGCATCTGGCTTGATAATTGAAAAAGTACGTTGAACGGTCATTTCATTTCCTCAAAATATTTGGGTCTAAAGGTAAATTAGCTTATTTTCTGGGGCTTATAGAACCTTGCGGTGCCAAGAGCAAGCAAAAATGAAATAAAAGCCTAGCTAGCCTTTAACTGCCAGTTACCACGCTCGCCCTGTTGCCAGTATTTAAGTGCCACACCCTTGTCACGCAAGGTTTTCCATATGGCTCTGGCATGATCTACGTTTAACTGGTTTTGCCCTTCAAACATATAAAACACACGGTCATAGCTATCAATACCCTCAAACTCAGCATCGTTTACCACAAACAGCAATGTGGCATTTGCAGGATTATCATCCCCGTCCGAGATAAACACAGGCTGTTGGTTGGTGTTTGGGCTTTTAGCAGTGCCGTGGGGCAAAAAGCTGCCCACTGGCTTTTCCCACAACGCCTTGTCCAAACTGGTTAAAAGCATGGTGTTAGACACACGCACCACTGCCTTCAAACCAGCGTCGCTTGCTTTTTCAAGCAATTGTGCCAGTGCTTCGTCCAAGCTTTGTCGCTCTAAATGATAAAAACTAACTTCGGGCATTTATGGCTTAATCTTCGTAGTTGTCGCTAATCCAACGATCCAAAAGACGAACACCATAACCAGTGGCACCTTTTTCATAAATTTTGGTGTTTTTCTTCGACCAAACCACACCTGCAACATCAATATGCGCCCACGGCACGTCGTTGGTGAAACGCTTTAAAAACTGCGCCGCAGTAATTGACCCTGCACCACGTCCACCCATATTTTTCATGTCAGCAATGGGTGAATTGATAGCTTCATCATATTCGTCAGTTAGCGGTAAACGCCATGTTTTGTCGCCTGTGTCTTCACCAGCTTTGTGCAACTGTTCAGCCAATTTGTCGTCACTACTAAACAGGCCTGAATATTGGTCTTCACCAAGGGTGACGATGATAGCACCTGTAAGCGTTGCCAAATCGACCATAACTTGTGGTTTAAATTCTTGCTGGGTGTACCAAAGCGCATCAGCAAGCACCAAACGACCCTCAGCATCAGTATTAATAATTTCAATAGTTTGCCCTGACATTGATGTAACCACATCGCCAGGCCTTTGCGCATTGCCAGATGGCATATTTTCAACCAGACCCACAACACCAATAACATTAACTGGTGCTTTCCGGCGGGCTAAGGCACGCATGGTACCAACCACAATGGCTGAACCACCCATGTCAAACTTCATTTCTTCCATGCCAGCGCCGGGTTTAAGCGAAATACCGCCAGTGTCAAAGGTAACACCCTTGCCCACTAGTGCCACGGGCTGCTCATCTTTGTTTTTTGAGCCATTCCATTTCATTATGGCAATGTGGCTTTCTTTTTCACTGCCCTGCCCCACACCAAGCAATGAACCCATGCCCAGTTTTTCCATTTCTTTTTCGCCAAGAATTTCAATCTCCAAACCATCACCTACCAGTTGTTTGATAACCTCAACATAGCTTTCAGGGTGAATAACATTTGCAGGTTCGCTAATTAAATCGCGGGTCAGGTAAACCCCTTCCAAAACACTATTCATTGGTTGGAAACGCTCACCCGCAGTTTTGGCATCGCTACACATAACTGTAACAGTTTCAATTGTTGGCTTTTTGTGCTCAGGCTCTTTGGTGCGGTATTTGTCAAAACGATAACCACGCAAACGCGCGCCCACAGCAATGCGGGCGGCAATGTCAGCATTGTCCATGTTACTATCAACATCATCAAAACAAATGGCCATTTGTTTAATACCACCAGTTTGATGCCCCGCAATAAGACCGCCGCCAATTTCTTCTGCTTGTCTTTGGCTTAGTTTTTTAACCTTGCCAAGGCCACATAAAATAATGCGTTTTGGCCCTTTGCTTGAGCCAATAATGGTTAGGGTTTCGCCGCGCTTGCCACGAAAATGGCTGTGTTCAATGGCACGGCTTAAAGAACCATCTGTTTTGGCATCAAGCTTTTGCCCTGTTGCCAACAGCTTTTTGTTTTCGTCAACAAAAACCACAACAACATCGCTAGCCGCACTATTATCCAGATCTAATTCTTGAAACTTAATGTCCATGTTATCCAACCTTTTTCTTATAAAATATTATTAGTATTCCCTACCTGATATAGAGGTCAAAAAGCCTCTTGCAAAGAGCTTCCTGCTGTTTATGCAAAAGAATTATGTTGCTTGGTCTAATTAGTGCCTTTTTTTTATGGCAATCGCAATTGCAACTATAGAGAAATAAAGGTAAAACCTCGAAACACTGTTTGCCAACTATTAAAAGTTTAGAAACCCAAAGTTAGATAGCCAGTAAGTTTAATGAACAAAACAATTTTAAATTCAGCTAAAGACAACCTTGGTTCACTTATGGCACCAGTTATTGCCATTGGTTTGCTCAGTGGCCTGTTTGGCTTTGTTGGTGTGCCAAGTGCGCTTGCTGATGGCATGGTGGACGAAATAGTAGAGACCGCCCCAAGAAGCATTGGTTTAGAGGCTGACACCCTGACCTATGACAGTGATAACCAAACCGCAATTGCCAGTGGCAATGTACGGGTTGAGCATCAGGGTTATGTATTGCTTGCTGACGATGTTATTCTTAGCCAAGACACCAACGATGTTGAAGCCATAGGCAATGTGCAAATAACCTCCCCCGATGGCACAGTTATATTAGCTGACCATGCCCAACTAACCCAAAGCCTAAAACAGGGGTTTATTGAAAACATCAGATTGATTTTAAGCGACGGCTCTCGCATGGCGGCACGAAGCGGTAAATTATTAGAAAACGATAGAGCTGAGCTGAACCACGTGGCCTTTACCCCTTGTCACATATGTGAAGACAGTGGCAAAGAACCAGTATGGCAACTGCGCGCGGTTAAAGTGGTGCATGATAAAAATAAAAAACGCATTTATTATAACAATGCCACCTTGGACATTCTTGGGGTGCCTGTTTTATTTCTGCCTTACATTTCGCACCCCGACCCTAGCATGGTATCAAGAGCAAGCGGGTTTTTAGTGCCACAAATTGGCGGCAAAAGAGAGTTGGGCGCTAGCTTTGCCACACCATACTACCATGTGTTTGATGATAGTTCCGACATAACCCTGACCCCAACATTTTACACCCGTGAACTGCCGTTGTTAGATTTTGAATATCGCCGCAAGTTTACATCTGGTGAAATTAATTTTAACGGACAAGGCACATACACACATGAGCGTGGTGACCTGAACGAAAAAACAGGGCTTAAAGTTTTTCGCGGCTCTATTTTCACTGACATGACCTTTAACCATGCTGACAACTGGGTAAGCAGTGTTAACACCGCATGGGCAAGTGACGATACATTTTTGCGCCGCTATGGCTTTAGCGAGTTGGACAGCCTGACAAGCAGTGTTAGAACCGAGGCTTTCTTTGGTCAGTCTTATTTGAAAATTGAAGCCATGACTTTTCAGGGCTTACACATTGAAGATGACAAAAGCCACTCACCCATTGTTATGCCCATGGTTAATTACTCGTTCATAGGCAAGCCCGACACATGGGGCGGCATTTTTAAGGCTGATGCCAGTGCTTTGATATTAACCCGAAGCGATGGCATGGACACCAGAAGACTTTCAGCCACAACATCGTGGGAGAAACCATTTAGAACAAGTTTTGGTGCTCAGTTTTTGTTAAAAGCTAATTTGCGCGGCGATGTTTATAGCGTAAACGAAGCTGAGCTAGCAGACGACCCTGCCTTTGCCGGCATAAATGGAACCGATGGCAGGTTTTTACCCCAATTGTCGCTACGCTTAAACTGGCCGTTTATTCAGGTTGGCAAAGGCCATAGCCAAATCATAGAACCCATAGTTGATATTATTGGCGCACCACAACAAACCCCATCAAACGCCATTCCCTTGGAGGATAGCCGCACCTTTGAGCTGTCTGACAGCAATATATATTCCGACAATCGCTTTCCTGGCATTGACCGCTA
>DAOWAS010000104.1 GCA_030634465.1 Alphaproteobacteria bacterium
AAACATACAAACCAAATTATCAAACTGATCCTCACAAAGAAATTACGAGTTAGTTATGTAATTTTAGAAATGTAAGAAACAATTCTATAAATAGAACCGCCGCCTACATCTCCCTTCCATATTCCAACAATGTCAAAGAGCAAAAAATTCACCACGCTAGCCTCCGAGAAGGGACACTGCCGCGGCGATGTGTGAGGGGTTATAACAGGCATTCAGACTATGTAAACACCTTTTTTCATTTATTTTTAAAATAATTTAAAAACCCATACTCACAGCCAGAAACAACCCTCAATTTGAACAATTATATCAAAAAATCTGATAATAGTTTCTGGTCATTTCAAACATCTAATAAAGTAAAATAATACTATAAAATGCACCTGACACCATATGCAATAAACTTGACCGCCAACAAGCCCTAAGCCTATTATATGCAAACAGGTGGAGTGTTATATGAAACAAGATGGGGTAGCCAGTAACAATGTATTTGATAGCCATATAGCAATAACAGATAAGGTCATATTTGATTATGCCACAAAAAAATAACATTCCTGCAATGCTGCAACAGGCGTTAGGCGCTCAAAAATCAGGCAACATAGCATTGGCTGAGGAAACGTGTCGCAAGATCATCATAATTGATGACAACCAACCAGATGCCCTACAATTTTTAGGTTTGATTTGCCGAAACACTGGCAGGCTTGACGAGGGTGAAGCGTTGATGCGTCGCTCATTAAATGCGGCACCGAACCAACCACATGTGTGGAACAACCTTGGGAACCTTTTAAGGGCCAAAGGAGAAGCTGACAGTGCCGTAGACTGTTATAACAAAGCAATTGCCATAAACCCTGAATATACTGATGCTTATATGAACCGAGGTTTGGCACTATTTGATGGAAATGATTTTGAAGCAGCATTAACCGATTTCAAAAACATTTCAGACCGCACCGCCAATAACCTGCCGGCAATAAACATGATAGGTTCATGCCTGCGAGAAATGGGGCAGCTAGAGAAGGCAGAAGAGGCATTTGGTAGCATTTTATCACTTAAGCCAGACCATGTGGGCGCACTAAACAATTTGGGCTTAACCTATAAGTTAAGCAACAGATTAGAAGATGCACTAAGCATGTTTGAAAAAGCCTTGGCAATAGCCCCTTCTGTGCCTGAATTAAATTACAACACAGGAAACGTTCTGTTTGAGTTGGGTCGCCTAGATGACGCTATATCCGCATTTGAGCGAACAATTGCTATAAAAACTGATTATCTAGAGGCTCACAAAACCCTTAACATGATATATTGGCAACATGGCATGTCAGACAAGCACTTAGTTTCTTATCTCAATACCATGCGTTCAACCCCTAACTCCTTACCTATTCGTCACCAGTATGCCGATGAACTTATACTGCACGATCGTATGGAAGAGGCCTTCAGCGTGCTTGAGGAGGCTCTGAGGGTATTTGGAGAAGATTATAAAACATATGCCTTATTAGCCCACGCTGTTCGTGCCGATAAAAATCCGGAAAAAGCGGGTGAGTATTTTAAAAAGTCGTTAAAACTAAAAAGCGATGAGCTGGGAACACTGCTAGATTTTTCCCGACTGTTAATTTTGCATAAAGATTATAAACAGGCACTTGAGCTGTTAGACAGAGCAGAAAAACTTAATCCAGATAACCAGCAAACCATTGCATATCAAGGAGTATGCTGGGATCAGACCGATGACCCTCGTGGAAGCTGGTTGAACGATATGGAGTTTGTTCGTCCGTTTCATATTGAAGCGCCAGAAGGCTATGACAGCGTAGAAGAGTTTAACAAAGACCTTAAAGCTGCACTTTTAAAAATGCATACAGCCAAAAATCAACCAATAGAACAAACCCTGCGAGGAGGAACACAAACCCCCGGTGGCTTGTTAAAAAAACCAGTTAAAGAAATTCAACTAGCGAGAAAAGCCTTTGAGAAGGCATTTCATAAATATATTTCAGAACTACCACTAGACCCTACGCACCCGCTACTGCGCCGTAGGTCTGAAAATTTTAGCATATCTGGATCTTGGTCAGTGCGATTAGCCGGAGAAGGCTTTCATATTAACCATGTACACCCAGATGGTTGGCTTAGCTCTTGTTATTATGTTGATGTACCTGAAGTGGTAAGCGACGAAGAGCAAAAGCAAGGGTGGATAAAGTTTGGCGAGACAAGCATGTATATGGGCGAACGTGAGACCATTAACAAGATTTACAAGCCTGAGGCTGGCTTGCTGGTGATCTTTCCTTCTTACATGTACCACGGCACCATACCATTTCAGTCAAAAGAATTTCGCCTGACCCTGCCAATGGACGTAGTACCAAACTGACATTATAAACAACACTACAAGCAATTACACATTATTGAAAAGGCGGCCAGCAGGCCGCCTTTTCCAGTTCATGTCATTTACCAAAACCAATTAGACAATAAAAAAGGCGACCCGAAGGCCGCCTTTTCCAATTTTTTATAGCCTCAGACTAAACTAGAATTTAGCTGTTGCATTAACGAATATACGGCGACCAATCGCATCATAAGTTGATGGGAATGTGTTCGCTTGCTCTTGAGCATCGCCAAGGAACTGAGGTTTCTTGTCGAATAGGTTGGTAGAACCAACTGTCAACAAGATATTTTCAGTTACATCATAGCTTACTGTAAGATCAAAGTAGTTTGCAGCGTTCAACGTAGTAACTGTTGCACCTTCTGCAGGGTCTTTGTCATCAGATGAACCGATATAACGCCAGAAAACTGACACTGACATGTTATCTTCATGCAAAGAAGCACGAACATTATGTCTCCACTGTGGCATAGGCTCGCCACATGTGAATGTATCAGCACAAGCGATTGTTTCATTCAGCTCAACTACAGGAGTACTTGTGAATTTGTCAAGATATGTACCTTGGAAGAATAGTGCCAAAGTAGACATGTCTGACATAATGCCGAAGTCCAGATCTGTAGAATAGTTAGCCTGAATATCGATACCACTTGTTTCCAACTTAGCAATGTTAGCGTTTGAAGCTGTTACAAAGTCAACATTACCATCAGCACGACGTGTGATAGCTTGACAATGCTGATCGTTTGCATCGGCAACAATGTTGTAACAAATATTCAAGATGCTGTTAACGCCACCACCTAGTGTACCAATGGCATCATTAATTGTGATGTCATAGTAATCGATAGTAACATCAAGACCAGGAATTGCTGAAGGCTCAATAATAACACCAACAGTATAGGTGTCTGAAACTTCTTCATTCAGGTTTGGATTACCACCGAAACGGCCTTCGATTTGGCTGTTAGCCTGCTCGAATACACCGAAGTCAGCAGCTGCAACACCTGTAGCAACACAAAGAGCTTCAAGTGAGGCGTCTGGAAGATCACCATTCAACTGAACCGCACATGGATCAGAAGCACCTGGGAAGCCGTTTGCCAAGCCAGAGAACAGTTCAGATACGTTTGGTGCACGCACCGCACGTTGATACTGAGCACGGAACTTGATGTCTTCGATTGGAGCCCATGATAGACCACCAGCATATGACCATACACCGCCTACGTTTGAGTAGTCAGAGTAACGAGCCGCACCAGTAAGTTCAACACCTTCTACCAATGGAATAACAGTTTCACCGAATAGTGCTTTAACTGAGTAATCACCAACGGTTGCTTGACCAGCGTTGAAACCAAGAACGTCGCCTGCTGAAAGGAATGAGTCAGGACGGAAGCTAGATTGGTCCTTACGCCATTCAGCACCGAAACTCACACCAGTTTCACCAGCACCAGTTAAATCACCAAGTGATCCACCGATAGTTGCCTGAGCAACTTCTTGCTTGATTGATGTAACGTTAGTAGCACCAACGTTAATGAAGTCAATCGCAGCTTGTGAAATGTTGCCTTCACCGAAGATGTTCAACGGAGCACAACCACCACTAGGATCCTGACATGCAAGTCCATCATCAGTAACCAAAATGGCTTGACGGAAACGTGATTCTGAAACGTCATTGTTAAGAAGTTCAGAATAGTCAACCTGTGATACACTGTAGTATGCGTTATAGTTCCAGCCATTGTCGAACTCACCGTCAGCACCAAACATAATTTGGAAAGCGTTACGTGTGTTCAAACCTTGACGTGAACCATTCTCTAACATACGACGACCAATGAATGGAAGTTGAGCAATGCCATCATCATTTGCATCAAGAGCTAACATACCAGTGTCATCATTAATGTATTTCACAACGTCATCATCTGTATTCAGAATACCATCAGCACCAACAAATCTGTCAGTTTCTTGAGGTCCCGCTAGTCCATCAGGACCACGAGTTCCAACTAAACCAGTGAAGAATGGGCTGTTTACATTAACATCAACAGTACCTAGGAAGGCTGGTGTTGGCGCTAATTCTTGGTCAACACGGTTTGATGAGAAAGTACCACGTGCTGAGAAACGAAGAGCATCGCTTACTTCATAGTGCGTCATACCAGTAACCATATAACGCTCTTGTGGCAATTGTAGGTAGTTTACAGGAGCATAGTTGTAACGATCCCATGTACCCTGACCTGAACCATCAGTACCCCATGTTTGTAAGAAATAGTCATCTTCATCGCCACCAGAAACTCTTCTTGAGGCAAAATCAGCATCAGAACCAATACCACCAATAGCATCGTCAGCACCTAAGTTTGTAAATGCTTCCCAAGTTGTATCGCCATTAGGGTCAATACGTGGAGGGCCAAACAAACGTGTGCTTGGAATGCCTGATGAACCTGATTTACAAAAACCAAGGCCGTTGGCTACTTCACCAGTACCAAAGTCACTGTCAAATGCATCTGTTGTTGCACAGTCACCTAGTGCATATGTTGCAGCATCACGATCGCCTTGGAACAAAGATGCACGATTGATGTAACCAAGGTTTACTGTAGCATTACCTTTGCCATCAGCGAAGTTACCACCAATTGTTAAGTCCATGTTGTAACGTGTGCCATCGCCTTTTGTAGTTTGGTCATACTGACCAGACAATTCAACACCTTCAAAATCGTCACGAAGTACGAAGTTAACAACACCAGCAAGAGCGTCTGAACCGTAAACAGCAGAAGCACCACCAGTTACAACTTCAACCTGCTTAATCAAAGCAGCTGGAATTGTGTTCAAATCAACAACGCCACCTTGTGATGACTGAAGATAACGACGACCATCAACCAAAACCAAGGTACGTGAAGAACCAAGACCACGAAGGTTAACAGTAGCTGTACCGTTACCAGGGTTGTTTGATGAAGAACCGAAACCAGGTATTGTTTGTGGCAAGGCGTTTAGAACTTGCTCAACGTTTGGTGTACCTTGAAGACGGAACTCGTCACCTGACACAACAGAAACTGGTGAAGGAGATGAAAGGTCTTTACGAGCAATACGTGAACCCGTTACCACAACTTCTTCAACTGCCTCTTCGTCTTGTGCGTATGCTTGACCTGAGCCAAGAGATACACAGGCCATCACAACAGCAGTGCTGCCTAATAGTGAAAGCCTTAATTTATTTCTATAATTTATAGACAAAATAAAATTCCTCCTAGATTTATTGGAAAATAGAACTAAATCGTTTTGAAGTTCATAAACAGCTTATAGACACCCTTGTGAAAAACCCCACAGAACCCTGTATGCTATCCAATCCCCCCAGATGTATTGACAATCTATGACGCGGCCTAAGTTAGGCTCTGTCTCAACACATCAAACAAATATAGCTCACCTAAGTGTTATATTTCTAGGGCTGAGACGCCCAATGGTCAAGAACATGGTACATAATGAATGCCAATTAGGATAAAATTTCCAAATACCATGTGACAATAATGTTACATATTAATAAAGGGAATTGAAATACAGGGCTTTAAATCATAATTAAGCAGAAAAAACAGTGACTTACCTGTCTCCAGCAGAACTGAAATCTATGATCCCAAAAATCATCTGATCATAGCTGTAATCTTGGGTTACCTTTCTCTCGCCTAAAATGCCCTTGCCACCAAAACCATCTGGCAGAGGGGTGGGGTCAAAGTTAAACGAATAGCCAATTTCCAAAAGGTTCCTGTTTTTATATATGCCGCCCATTTGGGCACCAAGATCACTGCCGTAAACCAGATCATGGGCTAAACGCTCTTCAAAACTGGGTAGGGATAAAAGCCCCGCTTCTTTTAAAAAACTATGGGTTAATAAATCTTGCTCACTTTGCCAAACGTCATAAACTGTACGCCCGTCAACAATGCGCCTGTGGGTATCTTGAACGTGATAGCCAGACAGCCGTAACTGTTGCCCATAAACCGTTTGGATCAAAGCGTTGTCATAATAGCCATCACCCCTTGGCACCCTACGTGGACGTATAACAATTTCAAGCGGGTAAGGCGCCACGCTTTGCGCTTGCTCTGCTGGCTCCACTGGTTCTACCGCACGCCCACCCTCGCTTTGCGCCCTTAAACCAGTTAAAGGAACCAAAACAATTGTGATTGTAAGAACAAAGAAAAGCGCCCCCAAAAGCCGCATCAACCCCTCCCAATAAAGATACTGGAACAGACACTGCCGCCCTAATTAGTCAGAATTAAGACAGAGCAAGCACCTGCACAACCATCTGCACGACCACGACCATTCCTCGTTTTAATCCAGAGCTTAATCTAAAGTAGCCTGATAACGTTTTAAGGCAACAAAACTAACCAAAGCCAGTATAATAAGCATGGGCCAAATGTGCCCCCAAGCCACAGCAAAATCCATATCTTTCAACAATATACCGCGGATAAGCCTTAAAAAATGGGTTGTGGGTAGCGCCTCGCCAATAAACTGCGCCCACACTGGCATGCCCTTAAACGGGAACATAAACCCTGACAGCAAAATAGATGGCATGAAGAAAAATGTCGACATTTGCACTGCTTGCAACTGGGTCTTGGCAATGGTGGAAAAGGTAAAGCCAATGGCTAAATTTACCGTAACAAACAACACTAAGCCAAAGGCCAAAAGCCAAAAACTGCCAAGCATAGGCACATGAAACACCAGTTTTGCCGCTATTAGCACAATTATTGTTTGCACCGTCGCGCCAATGATAAAGGGAATTATCTTACCCAACATCACCTCAATAGGCATAAGCGGCATGGCATACAGGTTCTCTAACGTGCCGCGTTCACGCTCTCTTGCCAATGCGCCTGAGGTTATCATAACCAAAGTCATGGTTAAAATTATGCCAATAAGCCCGGGCACAGTGTTGTATTGAGTTATGTTTTCGGGGTTATAGCGTCGGTGCACCCGCAGTTCCGCAGGCCCTGCCCTTGGCGACAGTTCCGATAGCACCCCGCCCATATCATGCCTAAACGCTTGGTCATGTACCGCCACCGCGGCATTTAGAGCGCTGCCCGCGGCAATGGGGTCTGTTGCATCGGCCTCAATTAAAATACTTGGTCGCTCGCCGCGCACTAATTTACGGCTGAAGTCCTCAGGCATGGATACAATGAAAATTACCTCGCCTTGGCGCAACAGTGTGTCGGCCTCGCTATATTTGGTAAGGGTGTGGGTAAAGTTAAAATAGCCTGTATTTTCCAACGCTTTTACATAACTTCGGGCAAAAACACTGTCCTCAGCCCGCACCACCGCCGATGGCATGGCCTTGGGGTCAGCATTTATGGCAAAACCAAACAGCATAAGCTGCATGAATGGTAAACCTATCAACATGGCAAAAGTCATGCGGTCACGCTTAAGCTGGATAAATTCTTTTTTTACCAAGCCTTTCAACCGTCCCCATGAAAAAGAAAGCGCGTTCATTGGCCACCTCC
>DAOWAS010000036.1 GCA_030634465.1 Alphaproteobacteria bacterium
AAAAATGGGGCTTGAGATTGAACCAATTTCAACACAGGTTATCCCCCGTGACCGCCACGCTATGTATTTTGCTGTTTTTGGTGTTGTTGCCAGCTCAATTGAGCGTCTAGCAGTTGAAATTCGCCACCTGCAACGCACCGAAGTGTTAGAGGTTGAAGAGTTTTTCTCAGAAGGGCAAAAAGGCTCAAGCGCCATGCCCCACAAACGCAACCCGATTTTAACTGAAAACCTTACAGGGCTTGCCCGTTTGGTTCGCATGAGCATGACCCCAGCAATGGAAAATGTGGCGCTTTGGCATGAAAGGGATATTTCCCATTCATCTGTTGAGCGGCAAATTGGCCCAGACACCACTGTTACATTGGACTTTGCCCTTGGTCGTTTAACTGGTGTTATGGAAAACTTGATAGTTTATCCTGAAAACATGGCTGTAAACATGCTTAGCCTTGGTGGTTTGCCCAACTCGCAGCGTGTACTTCTGGCCCTAACCCAAGCAGGCGTTAGCCGCGAAGACAGCTACAGACTGGTGCAAAAAAATGCCATGGAAGTGTGGAAAACCCGAGGTGAAGTTCAGTTGGTCGACCTTCTGCTTAAGGATGAGGTAGTGACCGAACACCTTTCTGAAAAAGAGATTAGAGGGTTATTCGACATGGAATATCACTTGCGCCATGTGGATACTATTTTCAAACGTGTCTTTGGCGAAAGCGAATAAAAAACCTGTAGAGAGAAATGTGACGAAAAAAGTAAAAGCACCGCCTAATCCTGATATTTTTCCGGTTGCCGGTGATGTTTTCGTCAAGCATTCTCGTTATGTGCATAGCAAGATAAAAAAACAACGAAAAAAGCTGATGAAAAGCCTGCTGGTAATTGCAGGGTTGTTACTGGTTTCAGGCTATTGGGGGTTTGTTGCGCCACCACCTGCACCATCTGGCAACAGTGTTGGCGCTTGGTTTTACCAATTTATATTTTTCGTATTATTAGGTCTAATACCGCTTAGGCTATTGAATATGAAGGAATATTTCAAACTTAAGATTGTAGCAAGCACCAACCCGTTAATGCGCATGTCCCATCAGGGAATTTCGTGGTGGGAACAGCCAGATGTTAATGTGTCGTGGCAGGAAATTGGCGGTTTTGCCATAAGGCAATCTAAAATTTATGCCCTGCCCCGTATTGCCGCATTTCAGCAAGACCGCGCCCACATGCCATTATTATGCATTGATACCGCGCTGTTAGAAGTTAAAAAACATGACATGCTGGCATATTTAGATGCCCGCCTTTTAACCGAGCATAAAAACCCCACCGCTGGCGCAGATATTTTAATTCAATAGCAAAACCTACTTGTCGTGCAGGCGGGTCAGACCAAGCAATTTCATAATTTGACGTTCATAAACTGGCTCGCCAATACCCTTACGCACCTTACGTAGGAAATATTTTTCAAAGGCTATTTTAGCCAAATGAACCCACTTGCCTTCTGATGTCCAGTTTACATTACGCGGCGGAATTTGCGGCATGGCAACAAACGCCACCCCAGTATCGCCAAAGTCTGCCAAACAAAGCGCATTCCATGTGGCCTTTTGACTTGGTTCCTTGCCATCAATAATATCGCGTATGTTGTGCGATGTGGCTGTAACCATGGTTTCGATCATATAACCTGTTTTTGGCACACCCACGGGAACTGGTGTTGGCCCTGTGGGTGCAATTGCCACACAAACACCAATGCCAAAAACGTTTTGGTATTTTGGGTTACGTTGATATTCATCAACAATAATAAAATCGCGGGGGTTGCCCAAGCCTTCAATTTTACGTACGGCCTCAATCCCTCTAAATGCAGGTAGCATCATGGAAAATTTAAAGTCCAGCTCATGAAGCTGTTTCTCTTCACCTTGCTCGTCCACCTCACAAACATGCATCTTGCCATCTTCCACCTTGGTGGTTTTGGCATTTGTTATCCATTTAATATAACGATCGCGAAAGGCACTTTCCAATAACCCCTTGGTGTCACCAACGCCATCAAGACCAAGGTGGCCTACATATGGCTCAGACGTTACAAAGGTCATGGGAACCTTGTCCCTGATTTTACGGCGGCGCAGGTCGGTATCCATAATCATGGCAAATTCATAGGCAGGGCCAAAGCATGATGCCCCCTGCACTGCACCCACAACAATGGGGCCAGGGTCAGCGCAAAACTTTTCCCATTCCTCACCAGCGGTTAGGGCATGGTCCACATGGCAAACCGACTGGGTATAGCCATCAGGCCCCAGACCTTCTATTTCATCAAAAGCCAGCTCAGGCCCCGTGGCTATGATAAGATAATCATATTCGACAAACTGCCCGTCGTTCAATTCAACACGGTTGTTTTCAGGGTCAACCTTTTTGGCTCCACTTGATGTGAACTCCACACCTTTTTTCTTAAAAACATCAGGAAGGAAAACTTCAATATCGTCCCGCGTGCGCCAATTTACAGCGACCCAAGGGTTAGAGGGAACAAAATGAAAATAATCAGTATTAGATATGACGGTCAGCTTTTCGCCTTTTTTCATCAAATCTTTCATTTCGCAAGCCATCGGCACACCGCCAAGACCCGCACCAAGAACAACAATATGAACCACATGCACCTCCTGTATTTGTTATATGAGCAATAAGCGTAACAAAAAAAACTGGATGAAACAAGATTGCCTTACAATAAGGTTTGGCAAAGAAAAACCCCACGCACATGTGCATGGGGTTAATAATAATTACATCACAGCTTTCTATAGCCGCTTAAGCAAGGGCTTATTACATCTCTGCAATAATCTCTTGCCTTGCCACTTCCATTTTTTGTTCCATGGCCTTGCGAATACGGTGTTCAGACATTTCAACATGGGCGGCGGCAAACTTTTCGCTTAGCATTGTGAAAACATCTTCATAACCTTTTTCCGACAAGTCAAACTTAACCAGTTCTTCGGCGAAAGCTTCTGTTTCTTCTTGGCTATAGCCAATTTCTTCACCTGCCCAATTGGCTAGCAAAGTGTTTCTGCGCGCGGCTGCTTTAAATGTTAATTCTTCTTCATGAGCATACTTAAGTTCGTTTGCTTTTTCACGATCATCAAAGGTGGTCATTTCTTTATCCTTTTAAAGAGGCAATTACATTCTTTAGAAATAGCCTTTCGCACCTAGCAAATCAACCTTGTAAAATAAAAAATAAAAACTTTAGCCATTCATCTTCTAAGCATTGTTTTTAGAGGTGTCTTCGGCTATTGTTTGGTCGAATCAAAATAGGATAATTACTGATTAGATACCACCACTGCTGATACTTAGATAATAGCCAAGTTGATACCTAAACTAGTATATAATTGATTATAAATTTAAAGAGTAAGCGCTTTATTTGAAATCCCCCTAATCCTAACATTCCAACATAGAAGGACAAAACAAATGTCACGAGGCAAACAGCTTTATGAAGGCAAGGCAAAAGTAATTTTTGAAGGCGAAGAGCCGCAAACCGTTATTCAGTATTTTAAAGATGACGCCACTGCGTTTAATGCCCAGAAAAAAGGCACAATTAACGGCAAAGGCATTTTAAACAACCTTATTACGGGTCACATTTTCACCCATTTGGAAAATTTGGGCATTCCAACCCATTTCATTGAACACATCAATGACCGTGAACAACTGGTTCGCCATGTGGACATTATCCCTGTTGAAGTTATTGTCCGCAACATTGCGGCAGGCTCTATTTGCAAACGCTTGGGATTAGAAGAAGGTCAACCACTGGACGACACACTGGTTGAGTATTGCTATAAGTCTGACGAACACGGTGACCCTGTTATTTCAGGTGAACACGCTGTTGTTCTGGGTTGGGCCACAGAAGAAGAGTTGGAAATAATGCACTATATGACCCTGCGCATTAACGACTTTTTATCAGGCCTAATGGTTGGCATGGGTATTCGCTTAGTGGACTTTAAATTAGAGTTTGGCCGCTTTGTAGACGAAGATGGCGAAGAATATGTTATTCTGGCAGATGAAATAAGCCCCGACACATGTCGTTTCTGGGATTTGGAAACTGGTGAAAAGCTGGATAAAGACAGGTTCAGACGTGACCTTGGCGGTGCTGAGGATGCATATCAGGAAATTGCCCGTCGTTTGGGTGTGTTGCCAGAAAATTTTAATGCTTAATTTAAGTTAAGGAAAACAAGTGAAAGCTCGCATTCATATTACCCTAAAAGAAGGGGTTTTAGACCCACAGGGAAAAGCCATTCAACTAGCCCTTGGCGACTTGGGCTTTGGCGGCGTTGATGACGTTCGCCAAGGAAAATATATTGAAGTTGATTTGGCTGAAACCGATGCATCCAAGGCTAAGGACGCATTAGATGATATGTGTAAAAAATTACTGTCCAACACAGTGATTGAAAATTACACCATTGATCTGGACGAATAAACAGGAGAAAAGCTATGAAATCTGCTGTTATTGTATTTCCCGGATCGAACTGTGACCGCGACATTCAGGTTGCTCTGCGCGATATTACTGGTGTTGAGCCAACTATGGTTTGGCACGGCGATAGTGACTTTGAAAAAGTTGACCTAATTGCCCTGCCCGGTGGCTTTTCTTATGGCGATTATTTACGTTCTGGTGCTATGGCCCCGACCTCACCGGTTATGAAAGAAGTTGTAAAACGCGCCAAAGACGGCGTTGCCACCCTTGGCATTTGCAATGGTTTTCAGGTGTTGACCGAAGCAGGACTGTTGCCTGGTGCCTTAATGCGCAATGCTGGCCTGAAGTTTATTTGCAAAGACGTTAAGCTTAGGGTTGATAATTCCACCAGCATATTCACCAACCAATATGAACAGGGCGAGGTTATTAACATTCCTGTTGCCCACCATGATGGCAACTATTTTTGCGATGAAGACACGTTAGAGACATTAGAGTGTAACAGCCGCATTGCCTTTAGATATTGCGATGAAACTGGCGATGCCTCACATGAGGCCAACATCAACGGGTCGTTAAACAACATTGCAGGCATACTAAACAGCAAAGGCAATGTGTTGGGGTTAATGCCCCACCCAGAACGGTTGATAGACCCTGTTCAGGGCGGCACAGATGGCAGAAAAATGTTTGAAAGTATATTGGGCGCGCTAACAAACGCATAAAAACAAAAAATAACAGGCACACCCATACCAACCGCCTTAAAGACGGAAATGAAATGACAAAACAAGAAATAGCACAAGAAATTACCTCGGAAATGGTTGCAGAACACGGCCTGACCGAGGATGAGTTTGCCAATATTGTGAAGGCACTTGGACGAGATCCAAACTTCACTGAACTGGGTATTTATTCAGTTATGTGGTCAGAGCATTGCTCGTACAAATCATCAAAAGTGCATTTGAAAAAGTTACCAACCGAAGCACCGTGGGTAATTTGTGGCCCCGGTGAAAATGCTGGTGTTATTGACATTGGCGACGGACAAGCCGCCATTTTTAAAATGGAAAGCCACAACCACCCTAGTTTTATTGAACCATACCAAGGGGCGGCAACTGGTGTTGGTGGTATTTTGCGCGACGTGTTCACCATGGGTGCTAGACCTGTTGCTAACTTAAACGCCCTGCGTTTTGGCGCGGCAAACCACGAGAAAACCAGACATTTGGTTTCTGGTGTTGTGGCGGGCATTGGTGGTTATGGCAACTGCGTTGGGGTGCCAACCGTTGGTGGCGAAACTGGTTTTGATGCCAGCTATAACGGCAATATCTTGGTAAATGCCATGACCGTTGGCATTGCCGACCAAAATAAAATATTTTATTCCGCCGCCGCAGGCATGGGCAAACCAGTTGTTTATGTGGGCTCAAAAACTGGTCGTGATGGCATTCATGGTGCCACTATGGCCTCAACCGAGTTTTCCGAAGACAATGAAGAAAAACGCCCCACCGTACAGGTTGGCGATCCGTTTACCGAAAAACTGTTAATTGAAGCATGTTTGGAGCTAATGTCATCTGACGCAATTGTTGCCATTCAGGACATGGGTGCGGCGGGCTTAACATCATCATCAGTTGAAATGGCCTCAAAAGGCGGGGTTGGCTTTGCCCTTAACCTAGACCATGTGCCACAGCGTGAAGAAAACATGCTGCCTTATGAAATGATGTTATCAGAATCTCAAGAGCGCATGTTGATGATTTTAGAACCGGGCAAAGAAGATTTTGCCAAGGCTATTTTTGAAAAATGGGGCTTGGATTTTGCCATTATTGGTGAAATTACCGATAGTGGTAACCTGACCCTTAGCTTCCAAGGCGATGTTGTTGCTGACATTCCAATTAACAGCTTGGTGGACGATGCGCCTGAGTATGAAAGACCGTGGATTAAACCACTGTCACGCAAACCAGTGGATATGGACGAATTAGAAAAGCCTGAAGATTATAACAAGGTGCTTTTAGACCTTGTTGGTGGCCCTAACCTTTCATCTCGCGCGTGGATTTGGGAACAATATGACCATATGGTTATGGCAGACACCCTGAAAGGTGGCAGGCCTGGTGGCGATGCTGCACTGGTGCGCATTCACGGCACTAAAAAAGCATTAGCCATGAGTACCGATTGCACCCCGCGCTATGTTGAAGCAGACCCGTTTGAAGGTGGCAAACAAGCAGTGGCGGAGACATATCGCAACATTTCAGCAACGGGGGCAAAGCCGCTGGCGATTACCGATTGTCTTAACTTTGGCAACCCTGAGAAACCAGAGGTTATGGGGCAGTTTGCCAAGGCGTGTGAAGGCATTGGCGAGGCGTGCCGTGTGCTTGAATACCCTGTGGTGTCAGGCAATGTGTCGCTTTACAACGAAACTAATGGCGAGGCCATTAAACCCACCCCTGCAATTGGTGGTGTGGGACTTATTGAAAACTATGAAGATGCCGTTTCAATTGATTTTAAAACTGATGGTCATGCCATTTTGGTTGTTGGTGAAACCGAAGGGCATTTGGGTGCTAGTATTTACCTGAAAGAAATTTTTGGTCTAGAAGAAGGTGAGCCGCCATTTGTATCACTAGGGCAAGAGAAAAAGCACGGTGAGTTTGTTCGCTCCATGATAGAGCAAGGACATGTTAGAGCCTGTCATGATATTTCTGATGGCGGCATAGCCGTGGCATTAGCCGAAATGTGCATGGCTGGCGACATTGGTGCCAACGTTGCTGACGAAAGCGATAGTTTATCATTTCAGGCGTGGGCTTACGGCGAAGACCAAGCCCGCTACATTATTGCCGCCGAAGAACACTGCGCCGCTAAAATTATGAGCGATGCCGCTATTATGGGCATACCTGCATTTTGCATTGGCACAGTTGGTGGTAAAAAACTAGAAATTGGCAACCGTATTTCCATTGATGTGGCTGATCTTAAGTCAGCGCACCAGAGCTGGATGCCGAACTATATGGCGGAAGAAAATAAAAAATCATAACCGCCCCTTGGAATTAAGACTAAAACTGTCTATTTATTCTTAGTGAGTTAATTATAAAAGTTAGGAACATAGAATGCCGATGCCCGCCCAAGAAATTGTCAGCATGATTGAAGAAGCACTACCCGGTGCTGATGTTAACCTTGTTGATATGGCTGGAGACAGCAACCATTATGCTGCTGAAATAGTTTATGAGGGCTTTAGTGGTTTAAGCAGAATAAAACAGCACCAAATGGTTTATGATGCCCTTAAAGGCCACATGGGTGGCGAGTTACATGCATTGGCGCTTAAAACATCTGCCCCAAAATAAGATTTAAACTTAGATATTAAAACAAGAGAGAAAAGAAATGAGCGAAGAAAATATAAACGACAAAATTACAGAAATTATCAACAAAGACGATGTTGTTCTGTTTATGAAGGGAACCCCTGTGTTTCCACAATGTGGTTTTTCCTCAACCGTGGTTGATGTGCTGTCACATGTTGGTGCACCATTTCAGTCGTACAATATTTTAGAAGACGAAGCCCTGCGTGAAGGCATTAAAACATTTTCTAACTGGCCGACCATTCCACAGCTTTATGTTAAGGGCGAGTTTGTTGGCGGCTGCGATATTATTCGTGAAATGTACAGCGAAGGCGAGCTGAGCGACCTGCTTAAAGACAAAGGCATCGCAACAGAAGCATAAGCTTTTACAAACAACAACTTCCTAAGAATTGTAAGGGGTGTAGCCACATGGTTGCACCCCTTTTTTATTGGAGGAAATTTAGCGCCACCGCCGCCATCAGCTAAACCTTGTCTTTTATTAATAAAAACTATTTATACTTGAAGGGGATATTGATGAATGTTTATTTTTTACTAACAATTATTTGTTATTAAATATCAATATTGCAAAAGTATTAGACTTTAGAGGGGCTGACGGTATTTTTATTTCAAGCAAGCATAATTTTGAAAACGTCATAACTGGGCATTACGACCCAAGTTTAGTTGTGCTGTCTGTTGCTGTTGCTATCATGGCATCGTATGTCACCTTTGCCTATTCTGAACGCTACCGTGCGTCCCAAGGGCAAGTAAAAAACATATGGTTAGCCATTGGCTCTGTGGTTATGGGAATGGGCGTTTGGTCCATGCATTTTATTGGCATGTTGGCATACCAGCTTCCACTTGCTGTAAGCTACAACCTGCCCATTACTTTAGCATCTATTATTCCTGCTGTTTTGGCGGCAACCGCCATGATTATAGTTATAGCCAAAGAAAAAATAACCACAAAAACCGCCGTACAAGGCGGCCTTATAATGGGTGTTGGCATTGGTACCATGCACTATTCTGGCATGGCGGCCATGCGTTTTGACGGCTATATGGCTTATGAGCCAAAGCTATTCGCACTATCCATCATTGTGGCGATAAGCTTCTCAATTCTAGCTCTAACACTAAAAAAAATGTTAGCAAAAACCAGCTTAAATAAAAAATATACACCATTTTTTTGCTGCACCATTATGGGTACTGCTATTGCCAGCATGCACTATTCAGGCATGTTCGCCACGGTGTTTTTCGCGAACACTTCATTGCAATCGCAAGGGCTTGCCAGCCTGAATGGACAGAGCTTTCAGCTTTCAATTATTATTGCTATTTTTGCAATTATAATTCTTGGTTTGGCGTTTGTCGGCACATTGATAGACAGACGGCTTAGCCAGTCATTACGCATAGCTAAACTTAACCAAACCAGATTAGTGGCGGTTATGGACAGTGTTATGGATGGCATTATCACCATTAATGCTGATGGCATAATACAAGACTTTAACCCTGCGGCACAAAAAATGTTTGGCTATAGCTTTGAAGAAGTTAAGGGTAAAAACATCGAAATGCTGATGAATGATAATGATTCAGTAAAACACGCAGGCTACATCAGGCGCTATTTGCGCTCAGGCAACGCCCACCTCATCGGCAAAAAAACTGAGCTAATAGCAAAAAACAGAGCAGGACAGATATTCCCTATCGAAATTTCCATCACCGAAATGTGGGTAGATGGCAGGTCAAATTTCGTGGCATCTTTCCGTGATATTACCAAGCGCAAAGCCGCCGAAGCCGAAATGAAAAAACTGCTACTGCAACAAACCCAGCAGGCAGAAATAGCCCAAGAAGCAAACCAAATGAAAAGTGGCTTTTTGGCAAATATGAGCCACGAACTGCGCACACCGTTAAATGTTATTATGGGCATAACTGAGCTTTTAAAAGATGATGCCAAAGAAGATGGTCTAGACGACATGGTTGACCCATTAAACAGGGTGTTAAACTCAAGCAAGCACTTGTTACAGCTAATAAATGATATTTTAGACCTGTCCAAAATTGAAGCAGGCAAAATTGAGCTGAACATTGAAAAATTTACCTTGGACAATATAATTGGTGACATTAAAACCACCGCCTCAGTTTTAGCGCAGAAAAATAATAATGAGTTTAAAATTGAGGTGGAAGAAAACCTGCCAAACATACGCGGCGACAGCATGCGTCTTAAACAAATTTTGCTAAATTTACTCAGCAACTCGTTTAAATTTACCCACGATGGCACTGTCAGTTTAAGTGTGTTTGTTGACCATGTGGCAAACTCTGACGCACGTTTTATAGCATTTAAGGTGGAAGATACTGGTATCGGCATGACCGAAGACCAGATGGGTCATTTGTTTAAAGAGTTTATGCAGGCTGACAGCTCCACCACCAAAAAATTTGGTGGTACTGGCTTAGGGCTAGCTATTAGCCGTGCTTTGGCTCAATTAATGGGCGGCGACATAGAGGTAAGCAGTGTTTACGAACAGGGCTCAAGCTTTAAGCTAATGTTGCCCCTACCACCCGCAAACAACCAAATAGAGCAGGCTTGAACATGGCACATATTTTATATGTTGAAGACAATGAAGATAACGCCTTCATGCTTGAGCTGTGGTTAAAGCGAAATAAATATACCGTTACCATTGCCGAAACTGGCGAAGATGGCATTGAAGTGGCAATATGCCAAATTCCTGATCTTATTATCATGGACCTGAGCCTGCCTAAAATGAATGGTATAGAGGCCACAAAAATAATTAAAGCAGAGCCAAAAACAGAGCATATTCCTATTATAATTCTGACCACCCACGCCATGATAGGCGATAAAGAAACCGCCCTTTCCACTGGTGCTGACGATTATGACACCAAGCCTGTGGATTTCCCCCGTTTGATGGAAAAAATTATGGTACTGATAAGTAATGACTGAAACCGAAGAGCATAAAGACAAGGAAAACATTACCATTCTTGTGGTTGATGACCATGAGGACAATCGTTTTATGCTTACGCGTCGGTTAAAAAAACTTGGTTTCAAAAATTATTTAGAAGCCGAAAATGGCATAGAAGCGCTTGAGGTTTTAAAACATAACAAAGTAGATCTGATGCTGCTTGACCTGATGATGCCAGAAATGGACGGCTTTGAAGTTTTAGAAGTGTTGAACAAGGAAGGTACCATTCATCAACTGCCTGTTATTATGATTTCTGCCGACCATAATATGGACAACGTGGTTAAAGGCATTGAACTTGGTGCCATTGATTATTTGCCCAAGCCTTTCCAGCCCGCAATTTTACGAGCAAGAATTTTAGCCACACTAGAGCAAAAAAGACTGCGTGAATTTGAAAAATCATATTTAGAATTGCACGACGGCGAAACTGGCTTTGGTAACCGTCAAAAAGTAATGATTGAGGCACAAAAACTGGTTGAAAACCAAGAACCAGAAACAATTGCCTTTGTTCTTTTCCGCTCAAACACATTGAGGGAAATTGGCGCCAGCGTTGGCACCATGCAACAAAAAGAATTTTTAAACTATTTAATATCGTGCATTAAACCATTAACAGATGAGGGCATTATTGTGTCCCGCACATCTGAGTTTAATTTTGCATTCCTAATTCCATCTGACGAAACCAAGTGGGATGTTATTGACCGCATGAATACCCTGATGGAGCAAATTAAAAAACCCATAATAATTGATGGTCAGGAATATTTTCCAAACCCTGTTATGGGCATGACATTTTGCTCAAGCGAAACAGAAAATGCCTCGCAACTTATATCCGAAGCGGGTATTGCCATTGATCGGGCTGAGCCTAGCAGTGAAGATGAATTGTCTGTTTTTGACCCTGATATGCAGGAACAAATTCATAAAAACAACCAGTTACAAATAAAGCTTACTCACGCCATAGCAAATGGCGAGCTTGAGTTATATTACCAACCTTTTGTCGATATGAAGGTGGGCGATATTATTGGTGCTGAGGCTCTTATTCGTTGGAACGATGGCGATGGCAAAGTTATACCACCATTTCACTTCATTCCACTGGCTGAGGAAACAGGCCTTATCCTGCCTATGGGTGATTGGATTATTGAAGACGGTTTCAGGCAAGCGGCAAAATGGAACAAAGAGCTTGGCAAAAAATTTATCATTAGCATTAACGTGTCCCCGCGTCAGTTTATGGAACAGGACTTATTGGCAATATGTAAAAAACAATTGGATAAATGGGGGGATCTGCCCATAAAACTGGAAATAACTGAAACCAGTATTATGGAAAATCCTGACAAGTCCCGCACTATCCTGAACAACCTGCGCCAACTTGGCCTTAGCCCTTCTATGGACGACTTTGGTACAGGCTATTCTTCCCTTAGCACCCTGCACGAGTTTCCTTTTAACACTCTAAAAATTGACCAATCGTTTGTCAGCCGCCTTACTAACGACGAAGGGGCAAGAGAAATAGTGCAGGCTATTATTGTTATGGCGCACGCTTTGGCTTTAGATGTGGTGGCAGAGGGTATTGAAACCAAAGAAGAACTGATGATTTTGCGGGAAATGAATTGCGACATTGGCCAAGGGTATTATTTTGCCAAGCCCATAACTGTGTCTGAATTTGATGCATTGTTAGCACAAAAACCAAAATGGTAATTGTCAGCCAGTACTTCTAATAAAATGAAATTCCCAACTATTTGAAGGGTCGTTTAAAAATCTGGTTTCTTCCTGCTTGGTGAAACCGTGATGGGCGTAAAAGGCATGAGCCTCAACAAACCTAGTGTCTGACCACAGGTCAACTTCCAAGCTGTTGGTTTGTGATGCGCTTAGAACCAAATTTAAAAGTGTTGTTGCCAAACCTTTGCGGCGCATTGTTTTATCAACATAAAGCTTAATCAGTTCCATTTTGCCATTTTCAACAATATAGCCAACCGAGCCAACAACAACATCACCTTCTAAGGCCAGCCAAAACTCGCCTTCATATTTATCCACATAACTGTCTATGGCCAACATGGCATTGTCTATGCCTTCCAAATCCAGAACACAGCCATCATATTCAGCAAAACACCCACCTATTAACTTAATCAGTTCAGGGGCATCACAGTCCTGTGCTTTTCTTATTATAAACTCTATTTCAGGCATCAAAATTCTTTCAGCAAACTTTTTTACAAACCATTTTTCAATCAAAAAGTGTATTTTCTATAAATAGTTAGACCTTTGCGAGAATAAGTGTTAACAAATGGTTAAGAAGTTTGTTTTGTATTTTTTATCTTGAGAGGAACTGTCGTGGACCGTCAAAAAATAATTGTTTTAGGTGTAGTGATTTTAGCCATTTTAGCAGCCTTACGCTACATGATTTAAAAAAAAGAGGGGCGTGAAGGTTTCCCCGCACGCCCCAAAGTTAGACAAGCCACCTTTGTGGCTTCTCAGGGGGGAACTTAAAAACTTAAATACGTCTAATCTCAACCTCGTTTAAAGCTGGCGCTATATTCTTAACCATGCGGCGAATGGTTATGTAATGCCCATCTGCCACCTCTAAAAGCTGATCACCACGGTCTTCAAACCCGCGTCGGCGATAAAACCGAACTGCATTCATGGTGGCAAACAAAACTATGTGGCTAAACCCAGCTCTACGAATGTCATCTTCAACCATGTTCAGCAATTGCCTGCCTATTCCCTTACCCGCATAATCTGGGTGGGTATAAACAACCGATATTCTTGCCGCACCATCCATGTCCGTGCCGCCATTTACGCCGCGCTCATGCCAGCCAGCAATTGAAACGGGTCCATCGTCATTTGCCACACAAAACACATTCTTGGGTATTTGAAATTTAAACTGCTCATTATCTTTGGCGACCCACTTTTTAATGGTGTGCTCACCATAAAACCTGCGGCACTTTCCGCTAATAGCTGAACGCATCAAATCCATAGCCATTTCGTTTTCTTCAGGTTCTAAACTTCTTATTCTCATATTCTGCACTTGTCGTCTCCGCATAAAAAAAGGGCCGCTTGGTTTCTCACCAGCGGCCCTTGGAATTCTTTTCTTAATTTTTGTTATCTAGAGTAAAACTCGACAACTAAATTAGGTTCCATGACCACTGGGTAGGGGACTTCTGCCAGATCCGGTTTACGCAGATATGTGGCTTGCCAATTTGCCACTTGCACATATTCTGGAATATCGCGCTCTGTGCTACCTTGTGCTTCAATCACCATTGGAATTTCACGAGCTTTTTCACGAACTTCAACCACGTCACCGGCGAATAGACGGCGTGATGGGATGTTACACTTAACGCCGTTAACCAAAACATGACCATGGTTTACAAATTGGCGGGCTGAAAAAACTGTAGGAACAAATTTCGCACGGTAAACAACCGCATCCAAACGACTTTCCAGCAAACCGATAAGGTTTTCACCTGTGTTGCCTTTAATGTTGTTTGCTTCCGAATATGTTTTGCGGAACTGTTTTTCGGTGATGTTGCCGTAATAGCCTTTAAGCTTTTGCTTGGCACGCAACTGAACACCAAAGTCTGACAATTTGCCAGCGCGTCTTTGTCCATGCTGACCAGGGCCGTATTCACGAACATTTACAGGGCTTTTAGGACGACCCCAGATGTTTTCGCCCATACGACGGTCAATTTTGTATTTAGCTTGAATTCTTTTAGTCATCGTCAAATCGCTTTCTATTTTGCGCCGCAAGTGGTGAGCGTCATTGCTCTTGTTTTACCTGCGCGGATGCCCACTAAGGACAACCATTCATTTTTATTTTGCTTCCGGTATTGCTTCACAGCAAGATGTTCGCAATCCCATGAAGCCAGCTCAAGGCTGCTAATGGATTTGCGAATATATTGGTTTTCCAATCTGTGTCAACAGCTCATTAGCCAAAAACAGCAGAAAACTAACAAAAAACACGAATAAGTGAACAATAAACTGCTTAACCTCTAAATCTTCTGATTAAACTTGAAGTGTCCTGCCTGTTGCCGCCCATTTTTTGCACATCTTCATAAAAGCCATCGACCATTTCTGTCAGGGGTAAGTCTAGCCCTAGCCCCTTGGCTTCATCTAAAACCAGACCTAAATCTTTGCGCATCCAATCTACGGCAAAGCCATAATCGAAAAAGCCATCAATCATAGTTTCACTGCGGTTTTCCATTTGCCACGATTGCGCCGCACCTTTTGAAATAACATCAACCACCGCTTTGGCATCCAAGCCCGCTTCCATGGCAAAATGCAATGCCTCAGACAGTCCCTGCACCACCCCTGCAATACAAATTTGGTTTACCATTTTGGCTTTTTGACCTGAACCAACAGGGCCTAACAGCTTTTGCATTTTGGCATATGCCTCAATTACAGGCGAAACTTTTGCGTATGTTTCTTCGTCGCCACCAAGCATAATAGTTAATGCTCCGTTTTCAGCACCCGCCTGCCCGCCCGAAACTGGCGCATCCATAAAGCCAAGCTCCAAGCTTGCGGCGTGTTCAGCCAGCTTAACACTTATGGTTGCTGAAACTGTAGTGTGGTCAACAAAAACTGCCCCCGCAACCATGCCCGCAAAGGCACCGTCGTTGCCCAAACATACTGCCTCTAAGTCAGCATCAGCACCAACACAGGCAAATACAATGTCTGCGCCAGTTGCCGCTTGTTTTGGGGTTTTGGCTAGGCTATGCCCGCTTTCCATTGGCTGTTCAGCCAACCATTTTTCAGCTTTTTCCAAGCTACGGTTATAGACACAAACTTGGTAACCTGCCTTTACCAAATGCCCTGCCATAGGATAGCCCATTACACCTAAACCTAAAAATGCGATTTTTTTTGACATTTAATTTCCTTTTCTTATTTTTTTCTGGTTTTTGCCAACCATGCTTTATAGTCTCATACTAATAATAAGGGCAAATTTATTCAAATAATGTGAAAGTTTTTTCAATGGGGCGTTATAAAAAAATCATTCTTAGTCTTCTAATTTTTGTCATTACCATTGTGGTTTTTGGTGCGTCTTACCTGCGTTCATCACTACCAACATATAATGGCAGTATAAATTTTGCCCAAATTAAAGACCGTGTTGAAATTATTAGAGACCAGAACGCCATACCCCATATTAAGGCAAACAACACCCATGACCTGTATTTTGCTCTTGGTGTTGTTCATGCCCAAGACCGCCTGTTTCAGTTAGAGAAAAACCGCCGTACTTACAAAGGAACATTATCTGAGGTGTTTGGTGAAGGTGCTTTGGAAACAGATAAGTTTATGCGCACCCTTGGGATGGCACAGGCCGCCCAAACCGCCTTTCAAAGTATTAATCAAAAAACCCGCAATGCCCTGCAAGCATATTCTGACGGGGTAAATGCTATGGTGGCAAGCCACACGGGTGCCTTACCGCCAGAATTTGTGATTTTAGGGATAGAGTTTGAACCGTGGACACCAATTGACAGCCTAGGCTGGTTAAAAATGATGGCGTTTGACCTTTCCCGTGGGTGGAAACGCGAAGTTAACAAACTAGATCTGTCCAACATTTTAACAGGCGAAGAAATAAACGCATTTTACCCTTCATACCGTTATGAAGAAGACCGCCTGATGCCAGACCTGAACACCCTGTATGAAGACCTGCTGAACCGTGAGGGTGATAACCAGATAAGCGCGCAAAACAACACCATAAACAACATTGGCGAAGACAACCCGACCCTTGGTTCAAACAACTGGGTGGTTGATGGTAGCCGTACTGAAACTGGCATGCCACTGCTGGCAAACGATCCACATTTGTCTTATTCCGCCCCTGCCATTTGGTACATGGTTCACTTGGCTTTAAACGGCAAAAACATTGTTGGTGTTTCTTTACCCGCATTTCCCGGGGTTATTTTAGGGCGCAATGACAATGCGGCGTGGGGCTTTACCAACACTGCGCCTGATGTGCAAGACATGTTTATGGAACGCATTGGCGACAACCCTGAACAATATATAACCCCAACTGGCCCTGAAAACTTTACCCTACGTGAAGAGCGTATCGCCATAAAAGGGGCAAAAGATATAACCATAACAATACGCTCAACCCGCCACGGCCCTGTTATGTCAGACATTTTACCATTTATGGACAATATGCTTGGCGACAAGCTGGTATTATCACTGCGGTGGACGGCGTTGGATGATGTTGACCGTGGGGCGAACCCTGCGGTTAGTTTAATTAACGTGCGCACATTTGAAGATTTTGTTGCAGGCATGTCAGACTGGAACGGCCCCGAGCAAAACATGATTTTTGCTAATACTGATGGTGACATTGGTTATTTTGCCCCAGGTTATGTTCCCATACGCTCACAAGAAAATCTGTCATACGGCCTTGTTCCCGCGCGGGGTTGGGACGCTGACTTTGACTGGAAAGGTTACATCCCAACCGACGAGCTACCCAGAGTTAAAAACCCCGAAAGTGGCTATGTAGCAACGGCAAATGCCAAAATTGTTGACGATAGCTACCCCCATTATATTACATCGCACTGGGCATACCCTTACCGTACCGAACGCATTGTAAGCATGTTGGAAACCGAAGAAAAGCACAGCATAGAAAGCTTTATGGCAATGCAAACCGACACATATTCACCTATGGCGGCAGAGTTTTTGCCCCTGTTGTTACCTGCCATTAAAGATAGCAACAATGATATTTACCAAGCGTTTAGCAATTGGGATATGCGCATGGAACGCGGCACCCCCCTGCCCCTGATTTATTATGCATGGCACAGAATATTGGCAAAACACATTTATGCCGACGAACTGGGTGAGCGTTTTCAAAATTTTTGGCACTTGCGGGCTGAGTTTTTATATAACGTGTTTAATGACAAAAACGGCCAAGCTAGCTGGTGCAACGACACCACAACCGAAGTATTAGAAAGCTGTAATGACATTGCCGCCACAGCATTTGCCGAAGCCATGACTGATTTACAAGAAACTTATGGAGAAATCTGGCAGGATTGGCGTTGGGGTCAGGCACATATTGCCCGCCACGAACACACACCTTTTACCAATGTTTTTGCTTTACGTGAAATTTTTGACGTAACAACACCTGTTACGGGCGGGCCATATACCCTGCAAGTAAACAATATTCGCACATCGTCAGACACCCCGTTTGAAGCGGCAAATGGTGCCAGCTTCCGTGCTATTTACGACCTTTCAAACTTGGAAAACTCTGTCTACATTTACCCTGTAGGCCAAAGTGGCAATGTGTTATCGCCGTATTACGACCATTTAATTGATGACTGGAGCGAGGGGCGTTATTTTAAAATTTTAACCGACCTAAACAAGGTTCGGGAAAATAACATAGGAATTCTTAACCTTAGGCCGGCAAAATAACTGCTAATAAAGTATACAACTGGCCTAAGATTTGCATTTATTATAGCAATTACTACAATATAAATAATAATGACTAATAAACGGATAGAAAATGGCGG
>DAOWAS010000040.1 GCA_030634465.1 Alphaproteobacteria bacterium
TCCAAATCCCCTAACTAGGCAAACCAAGAATGCGTTTTGATATAATATTTAACTGAATTTCAGATGTGCCACCCTCAATTGAGTTTGCTCTGGTGCGCAACCATGCTTTTGATAGCTGCCCATCGTTTGAGGCTTCACCCTCCCACGATAATGCTTCGCTACCACCCATTGCCATTAACAACTCATGACGGGTTTTGTTTAATTCAGTTCCGTAATATTTAAGCATGGCTGATGTAGCACCCACGCCCTGCCCTGCTTTTGCTTCTTGCTTTACACGCTCCAAGGTCAGCATAAACGCGCCTTCGTTTACCTCATGGCGAGCTATTTGGGCGCGCAAAAGTGCATCGTCCAAACGACCACTGCCATCAAGGCCAACATGTTTTTTTGCAATGTCGCCAAGGCTGGTCATGCCCGCACCAGAAAGGCCAGAGCCTGCAATCATTTCACGTTCATGGGTCAGTAAATATTTGGCAATGGTCCAGCCTTTGTTTTTTTCACCAACCAAGTTTTCTTTTGGCACCTTCACATCGTCAAAAAATGTTTCGCAAAATGGTGACGAGCCTGAAATAAGCGCAATTGGCTTGGTGCTAACACCCTCACTAGCCATATCAAACAACAGAAAGCTTATGCCTTCGTGCTTTTTGGCTTTAGGGTCAGTGCGAACAAGGCAAAAAATCCAGTCGGCCTCATCAGCATAAGATGTCCAAACCTTTTGCCCGTTAACCAGATAATGGTCACCTTTGTCCTCACACTTGGTTTGCAAACTGGCAAGGTCAGAACCCGCATTTGGCTCAGAATAACCCTGACACCAGCGAATTTCACCACGAATAATTTGTGGCAGGTAATGCTGTTTTTGCTCTTCAGAGCCATATTTCAACAAGGCTGGCCCTAACATCCAAATGCCAAAGCTAACTAATGGACTGCGGGCATTAATATTTGCCATTTCCTGTTTGAGAATTTTTGCTTCAGCCGCGTCCAGACCACCACCGCCATATTCTTTAGGCCAAGTGGGTGTGGTCCACCCTTTTGCCGCCATGCGTTCCAACCACAATTTTTGATCGTCGCTTTGAAATACCCAGTTACGCCCGCCCCAACATGCGTCTTTTTCAGACGACATGGGTTCACGCATACCTGCGGGGCAGTTTTCTTCCAACCACGCTTTAACTTCTGCTCGAAAATCACTCATTACTTACCCCCGTAAATACACCTGATTGTTAAATTTTATTTGAGCAATCTTAACGCGCAATGGCAAGGGCTATTTAGCCTAAGCCAACATTTTATCATGCCAATTACTATGCTTGGTTGATAAGCGTGCGCGCATGATTACCCAAAAGATTAACCTGCTGACCAAAGCGATCAAAAGCAGCATTTTTGGTTTGCCCATGATAAAAACGATAATAAATTTGCTGTAGAATTACTGCTAATCTAAAGGTGCCATAAGCCATATAAAAACTAATATTGGGAACTTTTACGTTACGTTTTTCGCAATAATATTCAACAACTTCATTGCGGGTCATCATGCCACTTGCCATTGACGGTTGCATGCTCATGGCCTTCAATTCTTGCGGGTCACCTGCCTCTGTCCAATAAGCCAAAGTGTTGCCTAAATCCATCAACGGGTCGCCCAATGCGCTTATTTCCCAATCTAATACTGCGAGAATATTAAAGTGATTATTTTTATCTAAAATCACATTATCCAAGCGAAAGTCGCCGTGAAGAACCGATACATCACCACTTTCCTCGGGGCAATTGTCTTCCAACCACTGTCTGACATCGTTAAAATCGTCAACATCAGGGGTTTTGGCGCGCTCATACCTGCCATTCCAGCCATCAATTTGCCGCCTGACATAACCCTCAGGCTTGCCAAAGCTTTCTAACCCTGCGGCTTTATAATCCACATCATGCAGGTCAATTAGCTTGTCAAAAAACGCTGTGCACAGTTTTTTGCCATCATCAGCATTAAAACCCCAACTGTCAGGAATAGATTTATGAACAATATCGCCCACCACCCTGTCCATTACATAAAACTCGGCACCCAGTTCGCTGTCGTGGTCGCCGTACAGCAAAACATCTGGCACACTTGGGTATAGTGGTTTTAGCGCCTTCATAACGCTATATTCGCGCACCATGCTGTGGCCTGACTTTGGCTTGGTTCCCTGCGGTGGGCGGCGCAAAACCAAATCGCGGTTAGCGTAAGACACCATATAAGTAAGGTTAGAATGACCACTGGGAAACTGGCTTATAGTTGGCAAACCTTGCAAACCATCAATATGGGCTTTTAACAGCCTGTCAATTAGCGCGACATCAAGCTCCTCACCCGTGCGCACATCAATGGTTGGGTTGCCGCCAGAATTAGGCATATAGCCCCCCATCAACAACTATGGTGGTGCCAGTGGTATATTTAGAGGCATCAGACGCCATGTAAAGTACCGCACCGACCATATCCTCAGGGTCGCCCATGCGCGCAAGTGGTAATTTACCAATGAAATTGGTCATAAATTCTTCATTGTCTTTCATAACCTGTGTCATGTCAGTATCAACAAAACCAGGGCAAAGGGCGTTCACCCGAATGTTATCCTTGCCATATTCCTTGGCAAAACTTTGCGTCATGTTAACCAAAGCCGCCTTGGTAATGGAATAAATGCCCTGCAGGTCACCCGGCTGAATGGCGTTAATGCTAGCCACATTTACAATAGTGCCACCACCACGTTTTTGCATTTGCTTTACGGCACGAGAGCTCATGAAAAATGGCCCGCGCAAGTTAACCTCAATAGTTTTGTCAAACGCCCACAATTCAGTGTCGGCAATGGGGCCATAATACGGACTGGTGCCACCGTTATTTACCAAAATATCAACACCACCAAACTCAGCTTCAATTTCGTCAAACACACGGTCAATGTCATCCATTTTGCCTGCATGGCAGGTTTTAGCCACCGCTTTACCACCCTTTGCAATGATCTCATCTACAACTTTTTGACAGCCCTCAATTTTACGGCTTGAAACAACGACCGTAGCACCTTCATTGGCTAAACCATGACAAATAGCGGCACCAATGCCGCGACTGCCGCCCGACACAAATGCCACTTTACCCGTCATATCCAAATAATTTTTCTTCACGTTTTTTTCCTTATTATACTTGTGCTAAGCCGCTATTTAATCACCGTTTTTTAACCGCCGTTTTTTAACCGCCGTTTTTTAACCAGTGCCTAAAGCCCCGCATATCTTCCAACCATTTGTCATAATTTGAAGCTTTGTTCATCATATATTTTTTCACACTTTCGTGGGGCAGAACCATAAAGGTTTCAGCCTCAACCGCAGAAAGTGTAAATTCAGCCACATCTTTTGCTTCCAACAGGCCATCAGCCGCCACAGCTCTGCTGTCAATTTCTTCAATCATGCGGGTTTTTACCCCTTGCGGGCAAAGAACACTAACGCCAATGCCATCGTCTTTATGGGTAATAGCCAAACTTTCAGCAAAACCAACGGCGGCATGTTTGGTGGTGGAATATGGTGCATCGCCGATCATGCTAAGCAGCCCTGCGGCTGATGCGGTAATGAGAAAATGTCCCGAACCACGTTCAATCATTTGCGGCAACAATGCTCTGGCGGCATAAATGTGCGCCATTACGTTTACATCCCAGCTTTTTTGCCAGTTCTCATTGCTGCATGATGATGAATAACCCTCAGCCCCATCGGTAAAACCAACGCCTGCGTTTGAACAAAACAGGTCAACCGCGCCAAAACTGGCTTCAACATCAGCAATCATTGCCGCCATTTGCCCTTCGTTTGACACATCAACACCGTACGCCTTGGATTGCGCCCCACGGGCAATAACCTCATCGCTTATTATTTTAGCTTTGTCGACCTCAAGATCAACAATTGCAACGGCTTTTGCTTCACGCCGTGCGGCGGCAAAGGCCAGCTCCATGCCAATACCATTGGCACCGCCAGTGACAATTACTACGCTATCTTTAATTTTCATATTATTGGTAGTCCTCTTTATTTTTGTCCCCGGTATCGCCTCAAGTGCGATTCCATGGGACGCGCTCAAGGCTGTTTATTTATCTCTCACGCTTTTATTTATAGATCACGGCTATCGCAGGAAACCTGCTTCGCCTGCGCATACGCCTCGTATTAACTCGGACGGGCATACGCCCTACGTTATTTCTCTTTGCACTCACGGCAGAAAACTCCGTTTTCACCTCCGTGGGGGCCTCGTATTAACTCGGACGGGCATACGCCCTACGTTACTCAGTTTGTATCTTTTGGCTCACGGCTGTTTTATTTGTCCCCTACCTTAGTGAAACACGGCCAGTTTCATCCACATAAATTGTCGCTATAAGCGGCTTGTCACCCACATTGTGCAAGGTGCGGCTTGGCAAAGCTAAGCGCCCCTCTTTATGCAATACAAATCCACGCACATTTGCCGGCCCTGTTGAGCGTGAATAATAGTTATAATAAATTTTATATGCCCCTGGCGTGGCCTCAGGGTGTTGCCAAATTTCATTACCTGGCCCGTTTACATTGTCTTCTTCCATGCGGGCGGGTGAATTGGGAAACGAAATAGCATCGTAATAATATTCACGCCCTAACGGATCCACCACATGCAGGTCAACATCATCCCCTTGCGATGACCATGAAATTATAACCACAATATATGTTTTGGTCAGGGCTATTTCGCAGGTTTCTAATGCTTGCGACATGCCCTGCAGGTTTTCCTGACACTGGGCCAACTCGGCCTCTGATTGTGACAATTGCGCCTGTGTTTGGCTAAGCTCAACCTGACACTGGCTGTTTTCTGTCTGGCATTCTGCTAACTCAGCCGCCAAACTATCAATTTCAGCCTGCATTTCCTCACGCGCGCGTGCCACCTGACCGGGGCTGTCGCCCATGTTAGGAAAATAAGGAAACATTATTACCGCAATAATAACAAATGCCCCCATGGCTGAGGCAAACAGATCCAAAGCCGACATGGAAAAAATATTTATTTCTCTATTTTTTTTCTTCATACCCTTAACTAACCGTCAGTTCTAATTGACCAATTTTAACCATATCACCCGAAGATATTTCACGTACTTCAAAGGGGTTTATAACCCGCTCGTTAACCCGTGTGCCGTTGGTTGAGTTCAGGTCTTCAATATATGTGCGCCCATCTTTCATGGACAGTCTGGCGTGGCGACGTGACACTTCTTTGTCGTCCAAGGCATAGTCAGACAATGTGGTTGAACGCCCGATACTAATGCCCTTGCCCGCTGCTTCCAGTTTTTCATAAAGCAGTTCTATATGAATGGTTTTACCGCCGCTGGAAAAACCTGACAGCACCAAGCTGTTTCTAGCACTTGTTTGTGATGAAGCTTTTTTATCTGGCTTTGCTTTGCCAGACCGACTGCCAGAACGGCTTATGGTGCGGCTCATTTCTTCAATGGCGCGAACGACCCTCTCGCGGGGTTTGCGCAACACCAACACTAGTAATATTGCTAAGCCCGCAACTAAAATAACCACCCATGAAAACATGGTTTTTTGCAGGCTTTCCACATCGTGCTGGGCATCTTCTGCGGTAGAGGCAGCATCTTCTGCGGTGGATGCCGCATCCTCTGCAGTATCACGAGCTTCTTGGTCGGCGGTAGCACCACTGCCACCACCACCTGCCACCTCGCAAACTGAATTATCCACCTCATATGGAATGTCCAAACGATCCATTTGCTTTGCCAGCTCGCTAATAGAAACAGACAGCCACACCACGTTTACATCTTCGTCAGCGTAACCCTCGCTAGTTACACCAAGTACGCGACCACAATCGTCCAACAATGGCCCACCTGAATTGCCCGCATTAACAATGGTGTCATGCTGAATTATACGCCTGCCCGTCTGGCCTTGGTTAACCACCAAACTAACCGTGCCTGAATATATGCTGATGCGAAAGCTCATGCCCTGTGCCGCGGCATCAGCCATGCCGGGGTAACCTGCGGTATATGACAATGTGCCACGATCAGGGTCATCGGTGTGTAGCTTAAATGGTGGTGCGGCAAAGCCCGGCACTCGTAACAAAGCTAGGTCTAAACGCTCATCACTCCAAATTAACCTAGCGGGAATGCCATCATCTTGGGTTGAGCCTGCCAGATAAACTGAAAAATCGCGTCCGCCAGCAATAACATGGTGGTTGGTGGCAATAATGCCATCTTCGCTAACCACCCAGCCAGTTCCAAAACCACCTTGGGTGTTATTATAAACCCTGACAATAGAACGCTCCCACGCCTCAACATCAGGGGCGGCATGGACAATAGATAACGGGGATAAAGCCAAGCTTATAGCTAACAAACCCAGCAAACCTAAAATTTTAAATTTAATGTCCCTCAACATCGTCTATCCCTTTACTATTACCTTTAACTGTACTTTTAACGATGGCCAATTTTACCAAACCCTGTTTTAATTTTTGTCCAAATGCCTGCGGCAAAACCATTGTTATCTTGCGTCTCAGCATCGCTTTGTGGCGGGCTGTATAAAACCACAGTGCAATTATCCTGATTTTTCTTTTTTGCTTTTTCTACGGCGCTAATTAATGCCTCCGCACAAATATCTAACCCCTTGCGCAATTTCTTTTTTATGTGCTTTTTAATTGTTTTTTCAGGCAGGGTTTCCAAACCATCACTAGCCAAAATTATAACATCTGAACCATAAACAGGCATGACCACGCTTGATGTATCTACTATGGAAATTTCATCACCCATCAATGCTGACCTTAGCGAGTTTTTGCGACCATCTTTGTTTTTTTCCTCAACGCTCAAACGGCCTGTGGCAACCAAATCGTCTAACACTGGTGCCATGGAATGGTCTTCGTTCAGGCGTTGCAACTCGCCATCACGGTACAGCCACAAGGGGCTGTCACCCACACTTAGCCAGCTCAATCCCTCGTCGGTGGCAACCACAGCAACCAGTGTGGTGCCCATGCCTGCCAAGTTGCCATTGTTTTCAATGGCCTTTGCCAGTGCCTCGTTTGCCGCCAACAGTGCCTTTTGCAAACGGGCATCAACAGCGCCTGTGGTGCGATCATAAATTTCCAAAAAAGTACGCGTGGCAATGCCGCTTGCCACACCGCCACCTTTATGCCCACCCATGCCATCGGCCAAGACCATAAGGGTGTGTTCTTTAATCTTTGGTGTTTTTTCTGTTTCATCACCTGCTGATGCATCAAGCACAGTTTCGCTATTATCCAAAAGACCAAAGTCGTCCTCTTGATAATCTCGCTCACCCTGTATTTGTTGGGCAATAAAGCGCCCCTGCAAAGCTTGCATGGTTGGTTTTTCTTTCTTAGTTTTGCCAGTCGAAATCTTCGCCGCAAAAGCTGACAAATTTTAAATTAGTTTCGCCCACCTGTATGGTGGACTTGTCGTTCAATTCTGTTGGGGTTAAAATAACCTCATCATCTAAATAAGTCAGGTTTCTGCCCCCGCCACCCTGAATGAAAAACTTGCGTGACTTAGGATCGTAAGTAAGCGTTGCGTGGCTAGCGCGAGATATTTGCTTATCGCCGTAATTAAGCGTAACCCGTTCACCATCACCGCGCCCAATTGAGTTAGCCCCGTAACCTAACGCAAAACTGGCACCCAAACCCGCCCCACCAACAACCACTAACCAACCCACAACAGGGTCGTCTACATCTTGTGTTTCACTTGTTTGTTTGGCTGATGTGCCTTTGAAAGCTTTGGTAACACCGCTAATATCTTTTACATCGTCCACCTCTGCCGCCTCATTACCACCTGAGACACCCTTGCTAGATGGTGGTGGTACAGGGCGTGAAGAAAGACGGCGGGTTTTGCCATCAATATCAGCATTGGATTTGCCAGCATTTTGCCCTGAAGAAGATGAAGAAACTGAACGTGTGCTTTCTTCAATAATTTTCCCATCGGGGCCACGATAAACAGGCATAGCTTGTCCTCTCAATATTATTTTTCAAACAGACGGTTAATAAGATTATCCAGACAATATTGCCCCGAACGGTTTAGCGCCATTTCCTCTCGTGCTTGGGCAATTTGTTGGAACAGAACCAACACCGCCGACTGTAAAAGTGCGAGCAAGGTGGTGTAAAACGCCACGCCCAACTTATCGGTTACGCTTATCAACATCCCTGCTGTGGGGTTGCCAAAGTCTAACCCACCTGCCTCGCCCAAGGCCATAGCAATACCAATTACCGTACCAATGAAACCAAGGGTGGGTATAAGCCACGTAACGTAGCGGATCATATTATACCTAAGATCAATTTCGTGCTGATACAGCTCTAGGCTTGAATTTAAAATTGAATTGGCTTGGTCAACCGAGCGCGAGCTTTGAAACTGTAAAATTGCCCGTGACACCAAACGTTGCAAAAAATGTTCGTTAGCACCCTTGTTGTGAGCACCGCGTCCAATCTGCAAATTTTTATAAATATCACCTAAATCTTCTGATCTAAGCATGGTTTGCTCGTCCTCAGGCAACAGGCCTTTGCCTACTTGCTCCTGCTCTTTGCTGCCACGCATATAATGAACAAACAGGTCAGCTAACCCGCCAAAAAACACTAGCCACATTACATTTTGCACGGTGAACGGATAGCTCTCTCTAGGCCTGTCAAAAAGAAAATATGTCATAGATGCATTATCAAGATGCTCGCCAAGCAAATAAATAAACGCCAAGCCAATGGCTATACCACCAAAAACGACCTTGGTTCGTATGGTAAGAAATTCTGAGTTATTATTGCTCATCTTCACTTAGTCCTTCATGCTTATGATATCGCCTGTCTCAGGGTCGCGCTTCACTGGCCCATCGGGCAACTGGTCTTGCGGAATGGGTTTGCGGCCAGAGCCTGTGCCTTTTAACGCCCCAGAACCTGTTGTTTTCCCTGAACCTGTTGCCATATCAACCAACTGGGCAACTGTGGTTTGATAATTGCCCAACAATATGGCCTCACCCACATCAACATATTCTTGCTTTATTTGTTGCCATGCACCATCACGGCCCACAAACGTGCCGCTTGTGCTCATGCAATCGGTTATATAAAAACGGTTTTCCCCAGCTGACACTATTTCAGCATGCAAACGCGAAACTGTATCATCATCAATAGAGACATCTACGCCATCACCTCGCCCCACCGAAATAGCTTTCAACATCAACCTAACCTCATCTAATAATTCATATAAATAAAGTCTAGCCCTCTTGAAAATAATTGCAAGGAGCCAGACCATATTACACCTTTAAATAGATATTTCTTGCCATAACTAAATTCATGGCATTGAATGGAAGTGAATATTTAAGGGGGTTCAAATGTCTGATATTAAATTTGCTGACCTGTACACCGTTGATCCCGGTGATATGAAATGGGAAATACCGCAAGATTTTGACAATATTTTTGATTTTTCTTATTCCGACGAAAAGCACGATTTGCTTAACCTTTATGAAAAGGGTAAGCGCATGCAGTGGAACGCTAGCGACCGCATTGACTGGAGCTTGGAGCTAGATGAAGATAACCCCGTTGGCCTGCCTGAAGAGCTGTTTGCCCTTTATGGTTATGAGCCTTATATGAAAATGCCCGACAAAGAAAAGGCGCGTGTACGCAGACATTTTCAGGCTTGGAACAACTCGCAATTTTTGCACGGCGAACAGGGTGCGCTAATTTGCGCCTCTAAAATTGTGCAACAAGTGCCAAACATGGAAGCCAAGTTTTACGCCGCCACACAGGTTATAGACGAAGCCCGCCATGTTGAAGCATACAAACGATTAATGGCAAAATTTGGCCTTATTTACCCCATGGCAGGACCCTTGAAAACCCTGCTAGACCAAGTGTTGCGGGACAAACGCTGGGACATGACATATTTGGGCATGCAGGTGGTAATTGAAGGGCTAGCACTTGCCGCATTTGCTGGCATTCGTGACCATGCGTCCAATCCGTTAGCGGCACAGGTAAACGCATATGTTATGCAAGATGAAGCCCGCCACGTGGCCTTTGGCCGCTTGAGCTTGCGCGAATATTACCCGCAACTAACCCAAGCCGAGCGCGACGAACGTGAAGAGTTTTTGGTTGAGGCCTGCTACTTGATGCGCGACAGGTTTGAGGCCAAAGACGTGTGGGCAAACATGGAAATGAATGTGGATGAATGTGTGCGCCACATTAAAATTTCAGAAGGCATGCAGATGTTTAGAAAGTTTTTGTTTAGCCGCATTGTACCCGTGGTTAAAGACATCGGCTTATGGGGGCCTAAAATCCAAAAAGCTTATGCCGAAATGGGCGTTATTGAATTTGCCAATGTTGATATTGATGCCCTGCAAAAACAAGATGAAGATATAGCAAAAGAATACGACGCCCGACGTGAGCATATTCAGGAAATAGCCGATATTGGTGCAGAATAGATAAAAAAACGGGGTACAAAATGCACCCCGTTTTATTTAAATATTTATTTTAAACTTATTCGCCTGGTTCAAAAACTGGAAAGAAAATTGCCCGGAACAGGTTTTTAATCCGTTGTTTGAACCCACTTGCTCTGGCGTGAATATCCACCCCAACAGCGAACATTGCTGGTACTAACAATAGGGTAACAAACAAAGCAAATAGCACACCAAAGGCCAGTGCAATAACGGTTGGTTGCAAGAACTGGGCTTGGGTGGTTCGGTCTAGCATCATAGGCATCAAACCAACAAAGGTTGTTACTGTGGTTAGCAAAATTGGTCTAAAGCGTGCCACGCCTGCCTCAACCACGGCGGTAAGCGGGTCTATGCCTTTCGCTCGCAATCGGTTCAAATAATCCACCAATACAAGGTTGTCATTAACCACCACACCTGCCGCAGCCCCCACCCCAAAATAAGTAAACAGGTTAAGGTTCATTCCAAATATGGCATGCCCATAAATAGCACCCATATAGGCAAATGGTATTGCCACCATTACCAGAATGGGTGTGAAATATGAACGGAACGCCACTGCGATCAAAGCATACATGGCAAACAATGCGACAATGTAAAGACTGGCAAGATCGCTCATAAAGCGAGCCTCACCCTCAGCCTGACCAATGGCACCACGGGTTGCTGTGGGGTGACGTTTTTCCCAATCTTCAAAGAAGTTTTCATTGAGGTCACTCATAATATCGCCACGAACCTCATCTCTCATCTCGGCACTTAAAACCGCAGAACGCTGACGCTCACGGCGATTAATTTGCCGCATTGATGGTGCATATTCCATATCAACCACAGCCATTAGGGGAATTTCACGACCATCAGCAAGACGCAAGCGGAACTCCTCTAAACTTTCCAGAGTTTTACGATCAGTACGCGGGTATTTCAGCATAACTCGCACATTGTTGCCATCACGCGGCAAGCGCTGCACTTCTTCACCATAATAAGCTTGGCGAACCTGACGTGACACATCGCCCAAAGTAACGCCCAATTGTTCGGCACCCGGCTTTAAGTTCATTTGTATCTCGTCGGTTGAAGACAACAGGTCATCACGAATGTCATATAAAGTGTCGTATGAATAAAGCTGTTCTTCCAGATCATCTACAGCCGCACGCAATTCGTCAAAATCTGGCGCGCTAACACGGAACTGTAGCCCTGGGTCTTGGTCATCCTGCGTGTATCTAACATCAATTTGTTCAGCATCAGGAATGTCACCAACAAGCTCACGCAAGCGTTCTGCCGCTTGTTTTGTGGTCATGGCGCGCTCTTCTGGCGGAACCAGCTTAACCAATGCCAAAACACTGTCGCGTCTAGAACGAGTGTACCAGTTTTCTATCAACTTGCCTTCACCACCAACGGCTGCGGCGTTAACCTCATCCACCAGCGCTTGTTCACCTGCTTGTAATTGGGCCAACACTTCCAAGGCACGAGAGTATGGTGTGCCTTCAGGCAGGGTTACATCAAACTGAATTTGTTCACTTTCAATTTCAGGCATGAAAGAAGACTTAACCCAGCCTGATGATGAAAGCCCAATTGCAAGCATAAAGGCCACTATGAAAACACTAATTGTTAAATAGCGTCGGTTTACAACTTTTTGTGCAAATGGACGGTATGAGTTCTCAGCAAAAGAAACAATTCTATTAGCTATGCCTTTTTGCAAGCGACCAAAACGACCAAGTCTTTTTCTTGGTTTCATGGTTGCCAAATGCGAGGGCAAAATCAACAAGGCTTCAACCAGTGAAAAGCTAAGTGAAGCAATAACAATGATAGAAATTTGCCTTGTGAATGTGGCGGTAACACCGTCCACAAACAACCACGGGGCAAATGTAATCATGGTGGTTAAAACCGCATAGATCACAGGCTTAGCCACCAACTGCGTACCCAATATGGCGGCATCAAGCGGTTTCGCCCCTGGTTTGGAACTTTCGGTATGAATATTTTCACCAACCACAATGGCATCATCAACCACCACCCCTAACACCAGTAAGAAGGCGAACAAAGACAGCATGTTTAACGAAACCCCTGCCCCTGGCAACATGATAAACGCGCCCGCAAATGCGGTGGCAATACCAAATGTTACCCAGAACGCCACCTTGGGTCTGATGGTTAGAATAAGAATTAAGAACACCAGTAAAAGCCCAGAAAGTGCAGAACTGCCAATGGTGTTAACCCTGTCAAAATAAATCTTTGAAGTGTCCTCCCAAAGGGTCAAGGTTATGCCTTCTGGTTGTCGCTCTTTGGCTTCTTCCAGCCACGATAAAACCGCACGAGAGGTTTTTACAACATCGCTAACTTCCGAGGTCATTATTTGCACCAAAACAGCAGACTGGCCGTTCATTGTGGCTAAAATCTCATTTTCTTCAAAGCCATCAATAACGCGGGCAACATCGCCCACACGAATTAAAGCACCCTCGCTAGTTTGCCGAATTACAATATTTTCAAAATCTTCCTGATCATCAGCCAAATTGCGCGCCCGCAACAGCACATCGCCTGTTTCGGTCTGTACCGAGCCTGATGAAAGGTTAATGGATGAATTGCGGATTGCACCAGACACCTCATCGAAACTTAAGCCATATCTGCGCATGGCAGTTTCTGACAGTTCAATGCTAACCTCTTCAGCTCTAACACCAAACAGGTTGGTAATGGCGGCACCGGGTAACAATACCACCTCATCACGAACGTTTTCTGCGGCGCGTTTCAGGGCAATTTCGCTAACATCGCCTGAGACAACAATACGCATCAACTCGTTACGGGTTATAAGTTGTTCAACCTTTGGCGGTTCAATGCCTCTAGGTAGTGAACTAATGCCATCCACCCTTAGCTTAATGTCATTTAAAAAGCGGGTAGTGTCCACTTGCGGGTCGGCAATAATAAATACACCGCCAAAACCTTCTCTAGCTTGTGAGAAAATTTGGTCAATATTGTCCAAATCATTTAACGCCTCTTCCAAGCGAATAACAATTTGCTCTTCCATTTCCTGCGGTGCGGCACCAGGCCATGTCACAACAACTCTGAAAAACGGCAGAGGTGTGGTGATGTTTACCTCACGCTCCATACGGCCAAAAGCCAATAAGCCCATTATGATAATGCCAGCCATCAACAAATTAGCGGCAACTTTATTGCTTGCCCACCATGCGATAATACTATTCATGATATTCATGATATTTCCCCTACTCTGCTGTGGTTAAAAAGTTAGGATTGTCGCGTCTTCTCAGCGCCTGAACTTTTACACCTTCTGTAGGGTTGCGAATTGTGGAAACCACAACTTGCTCGCCGCGCATAACGCCTGAGGAAACAATAACCTTGTCCACATCGCTATAAACCACGCTAACCTCACGAATGTTTAACTCACCTTCAGGGTTAACCACATAAACCCTGTTGCCACTTCTAAGGGCGGCACGGGGAATAACTTGCGCTTCTTGAACATCACGCCCTGTTATTTCAGCGTCAACAAAAAGCCCAACAGCAAGAGGCATTTCACCATCTGAACCTGTGCCGTAAGGAGAGGAAACCTCAACAATAGCAAAAACCATGCGGGTTGAGGTGTCTACTGAGGCGTTGGTACGAACCAAGCGCCCTTGCCATGTGTGGGTTTTGTTGCCCACAATAGTTGACAGGGTAACCAGTGGCTCGCTACCTGCTTTTGCTTCATAAGCTAGCGGCAAGCCAAGTGTTGCCAACTGCCTGTCGGTTAAAGGCAAGCTTATTTCAGCAATTTCAGTGGAAAACACACGACCAAGCGGAGTGCCAGGAGTTACATATTGACCAAGATCAGCAAGCTTCTCACGAACCCTACCGTCAAATGGAACAGTGATATTGGTACGAGCCAAATTAAGCCTAGCACCGGCAAGGTCTGCCTCGGCGGCACGTAGCCTTGCTTTGGCATCTTCCACATGTGGCACTTTAAGTGCTAATGGTGAGGCCTCGCCCCCCACTTCGCTATCCCACTGTCTGCGGGCAACCTCGGCTGAGCCTTCCATTTGCAACAACTGCAAACGAGCGGCAGCAACCTGCGATTCTGCAAGAATTTCCATAAGCAGGTAATCAGTGTCATCAATTTTAATAAGGGTTTCGCCTGCTTTAAATGAACCACCTTCGGTGAAGGCAGGAGACACTGATACAATTTGCCCGCTAACTTGCGGTACAATTTGAATTTCTGTTTTAGAGCGAACCTCGCCTTGGGTATTTACCTTCAGCTCAAGATCCATTTCGCTTACATCCTCAACAAACAATGTCATAGGACGTGGCTCTTCATTTGCTTTTTCAGGCTCTGGCTTGGTGGCAAACATTACTTGCAGCAACACAAAGCCAATTACCAAAACACCAACTGGCATTAAAAACTTTTTTATTTTTTCTTTTCTCACTGTTTTTCTCGCTTTTATTATTATTCGGTGGATATAGCGATAAGCCCCAATTCCACCTTTTTATTCCCTATTAAGTCTTAGTACGTGTTGATTAGATATTACCTTCTAATTTAATTACACAGCACAATATACCAATATATCATTTGTATATATCAGTTATATATATCAATTCAATATATATTTTCAATAGAAAAATATAAATAATCCCCAAATAAACTCCCAATTTATTATACTGCATGTAATTTATGACCAAATTATGCAAGGGTTTTGCGCTGATTAGAATTTTATTTGCGGTAAATCGTAACTGCAAGCAAGAAAGAGAAAAATGTCAAACTGCCCACCGTGTAACTGCCCACTGTGCAATTCCTTAAAAACAGAACACTACCACCAGGGTGCTTCTCGCAATTATAGCCACTGCCCCACATGCGGTTTGGTTTTTGTGCCTAATGAATTCTTACTTTCTGGGCATGATGAGAAAAAGATTTACGACCACCACGAAAACGACCCAAACGACCAAGGCTATAGAAAGCACTTGGAAAAACTGGCAACACCACTTCATCAAAAACTAAAACCACACTCAACTGGGTTAGATTTTGGTTCAGGCCCCGGCCCCGCCCTATCTGTGATATTAGAAGAGAAAGGGCATGTTATGAAAATTTACGACCCCTTCTACGCCAATGACAAAACCGTGCTGACACCAGCAACCCCGTATGACTTCATAACCATGAGCGAAGTGTTAGAGCATATTTACGACCCACAAAAAAACTTGGCGGCATTGTGGCGTGTTTTAAAACCAAATGGCCTTATGGCTATTATGACCAGCCTGAATGAAGGCCAAGAGTTTTTTAAAAACTGGCACTATAAAAACGACCCAACCCATGTGCGGTTTTATTCAAAGCAAACATTTAAATGGCTAGCTGAACACTTTGATGCTGAGGTTACGTTTCCAGACAAAAATGTAATTTTCCTAAAAAAGCTAAGCTAAACTATTCACCTAAGTTATTCAGCAGGTTGAGCTGCTCTGGATTTTTCCTCTGCCAAACGAATAGCCTCAGCTTGTTCCTCTAAATGCGTACGGTTGCCTTCAAATGCTCGCCTCATGGCAAACCACTTAAACGCCGCAGGGGCAAAAAAGAAAGAAACAATCATCGACATCAACGTACCGCCCGCAATAACCACAGCAAATGGCGGCCAAAACTCGGCTGATGATAATATTAAAGGCATAAACCCACCCACTGTTGTAAATGTGGTTGAGACAATGTGACGACCAGTGGACATAACACCTGCTACAATAGCGTCAGTATCACCCGCACGCGCCTGCTTGTTTGACTTTAGCTCTGACAAAATAACAATTGCCGCATTAATAGCCAAACCAACCAAACCCATAATACCCACAATAACAATAAAGCCGCGGGGATAGCCAAACACCCATAATGCTAAAAAGCCCAAACCCGCCGCCTGAAATGCTGCGGCAAAGGTAATGCTAGCCAAACGAAAACTGTTATAGGTTAGAACAACGGCAAAAACCATAAGCACAAACAACACACCCACGGTGGACATCAGCCCGCCAACAGCATTATCACGCTCGGCACTTTCGCCACCAAACTCAATGCGGTAACCACTAGGAACAAGCAGGTTGCTTTGCGCCAGTTTTTCTTCCAACTGTTTAAAAACCGTATCAGGCAATATGTTGTTTTCTAAAAAGCCTTGTATGGCATTAACCCGCACCCCATTGCGGCGGCTAATCGCGCCAATTGATGGTTCTAACTGCAGTTCAGCAATCGCACTTAATGGCACCCCAAGGTATGAACCCGCCTCTGACAAGCCACCACGGCCGGGTTCTAACTGCAGGTCGCCTAAGCTATTGAAGCTATCTCGTTTTTGTTGCTGCACCCGCACCCGCACTGGCACTTCTTCCACAGCCTCAATTATACTGCCGCCAATTTCGCCATCTACAGCACCTCTAATTTGGTCTGCGACATCGCGCAACGTCAGACCAACAATGCCCGCTTCGTCCTCATCAACCTTAACCACCACCTTTGGCTGACCCACGTTTAGGGTAGCGTTTGTGTGTAATACATGGGGAATAGAAGCCAGTTCAGACCTAATAGCTTCGCCCAATGCTCTTAGGGTTTCCAGATCTGGCCCTAAAATACGAATTTCAATTGGCGCACTATATGGCGGGCCTTGTTCCAAGTTACGAACCAAAACCTGCGCACTGGGAAAGCGTTCGTCCAACAACGGCTGGAACTTTGCTATCACACCATCAACATGCTTCATATGGGTTGCGTTAACCATGGCCTCTGCCATGTTGGGCGAGTTTTCACGACCACCAAAAAGATTGTAATAAAATTTTGGCGAACCTGTGCCAATGGTCCACTGCACCGACTTTACCCGTTCATCAGCCATGAACAGTTCATGCACCTCCTCAACCATGCTTTGGGTATTAGTAATTGATGCTGAGGCTGGCAGGGTTAGGCGCAAATGAAACTGGTCACGGTCGCCGGGTGGGAAAAACTGCTCGCTGAGAGTTTGTGATAAGACAAAGCCAGCCAAAGGCAAAACCATGGCAAACAACATGGTGCGCGCTGGTCGTTGCAACGCACTTTCCAAGGTTGCTTTAAACCATGTTGAAATTGCTCTGCCCTCTAACCCTTCACGCCACCATTTGCGTGTTGGTTTATCTTGGAGCTTTATTTGGCTATCGTCGCCCAGTTTCAACACCCGCCCTGCAATGGCTGAGGTAATAGTAAAAGCAATAATATATGATGCGATGATAGACGCA
>DAOWAS010000114.1 GCA_030634465.1 Alphaproteobacteria bacterium
GAACCACGATGGCGAGCTAATTTATGTTGCCGCACTTAGAGATAGAAGCGGCGAAGTACAAAAGGAGCAGAAACTGCAAAGATTAGGTCGCTTGTTAGACCGCTCAATGCGTGAAGTTTATGTGCTTGAAGCGGGTGATTTTTCATTTCAAGAGGTTAACTCAAGAGCCGTGGAGGTTTTAGGGTACAAAACAGAAGCGTTTGATAAATTAAAATACACCGACATTTTGTGCCAACCCGCAAAAGAAGAACTTGCAAAACTATTAGCCCCCCTACTGAAGGGCGAAGAAGAAGAGGTGGTTTTTGAAGGAACCCACACCTGCGAAGATGGAAGCCAATACCCAGTTGAAGTGAACGTCCACTATTGGACCAATGAAGAGCCACCTGTTTTTCTTGCGGTGGCACAAGACATGACCACTAGGTTAAAAGTAAGACAAGAACTTTTAAACTCTCGCGATGCCGCCGAAAGTGCCAGCAAGGCAAAATCTTTTTTCTTGGCAAATATGAGCCACGAACTGCGAACCCCGCTTAACGCTGTGCTGGGTTACAGCGAAATGCTGAAAGAAATTGCCGAAGAAAACAACCATATGGATTATGCCAATGATCTGGACAAAATTAGCATTGCCGCCGAACACTTGCTTACTTTAATTAATGACATTCTCGACCTTTCCAAAATCACCTCAGGCAAGGCAGATATCGTCCGCCACAAAACCGATGTGCTTGGTCTGGTGCATGAGGCAGGAACACTAATTAGCCCACTTGTAAAAGCAGGTAAAAACGAGCTGATTATTGAAGCACCAGACAACATGGAACCCATGTATTCTGACGAGGTTAGAATACGGCAAATATTAATAAACGTCCTCAGCAATGCCAGTAAGTTTACCAAAAATGGCACCATTACGCTTGCGGTTGAGACCTGCAAAAGAGAGCATAAAGACCATATAAAATTTATTATTACCGATACTGGCATTGGCATACCTGAAGATAAAATTGAAAGCATTTTTGATGAGTTTTCACAAGTAAACACCAACAGAGAAACCAAGTCAGAAGGGTCTGGTCTGGGGCTGTCCATATGCAGACGACTGAGCCACGCCATGCACGGCGAAATATCTCTAACAAGCGAACTGGGAGTTGGCACCACTGTTACCATAGTTTTGCCAAACGATATTGGCGAGCAAGATCAATATGACAGCGACATAGAAAGCAATGGCGGAGAGCAAAACGAAAACGCGCGCGCAAGCCAAATAGGCACAGTACCGCAACAACGCATTGTCGTTATTGAAAGTGATGTTGAGGAGGCTCAACTCATAAAAGCCTATCTGGAGGTAGAGGACTTTGAGGTTGAGATAGCCCACAGCGCCCTTGATGGCATTAGCCTTATAAAATCGTTTAACCCTGACACAGTTTTACTGGACATGTCTTTACCCAATTTAATCGGCTCAGACGCCATGAAAAAGATAAACAGCGAGCAAAGCAAAAATGGCTTCCGCATCATTATATGTTCTGAGGATAATAGCGACCTTCAGGACAGCGTCATAGACACCGATAATTACATCTTAAAACCCATCAACAAGGAAGCATTGATCAAAATGGTCAAGGTCAGGTCCTTAATGGTTAGCGGAGCAGTTTCATGAGTTTATCCAGTTATAGCAAACCCACCGTCACCTCAGGCGCAGACGTGTCAGGAAAATCTGTTCTTTTGGTAGAGGACAATGAAATGAACTTAGAAATGTTGGCACGACGGTTAACCCGAGCAGGCTTTATCACCATTGAGGCAAGGTCAGGTGAAGAAAGCCTAGACCTAATTGGCACAAAGCAAGTGGACATAGTGCTTATGGATTTAAGCATGCCGGGCATAGGTGGAATAGAAGCCACCAAAAGAATTAAGAAAAACAAAAAAACCTCATCTGTACCCATAATTGCCCTTACCGCCAAAGCCATGCCTGGCGACAAGGAAGCCGCACTTATGGCGGGGTGTGACGACTATGACAGCAAGCCTGTGCGGCTTAACCGACTGATTAGCAAAATTGAACAATTAATTAAGTAGCAGTTAAATTATGACCTATGAAAATGCCCAAATATTGGTTGTGGACGACACTGAATCGAACCGTGATGTTTTGTCCCGCAGGCTAACCCGCCAAGGTTACACCGTTGATAGTGCAAGCGGTGGCGAAGAGGCCTTGGCTATGATTGAAAAGAACAATTACGACATTATTCTACTTGATCTGATGATGCCGGGAATAAGCGGTCTTGATGTTTTACGAGATGTTCGCAAAACATACTCGGCATCAGTACTGCCCATAATTATTGTAACCGCAGACCAAGGCAGGCGTGCCGCCTTGGAGACCTTAAGTTGCGGTGCCAATGACCATGTTTCAAAGCCCATTGACTATGGCATATTAATGGCGCGAGTTAATGCCCAGCTTGACCGCAAAATAGCTGAAACCAAACTGGCTGAAATAAATAAAAATTTAGAAGCTCGGGTGCAGGAACGCACCAAAGAATTGCACCAAACCAATCAGGCTTTGCACAACGAAGTATCTGAAAAAGAAAAGGCTGAAAAGGCACTTATTGAAAATCAGGTTCAAAAAAATGCCATTTTAAACTTTACCTTAAACTCAATTTTAGTAACCGATATGCATGGTAAAATTGAATTTATAAACAGGTCTGGCGAACGCATGTTCGGCTCAAGCTTAAGCACAGTGCGGCATAAAGACATATCGGAACTGTTTGCAAACGGAGCTTCGTTTTTAGAAGAAATAAACAAGATAAGTAAGAACCAGCTTGCAACTGGCTTTCACCGCGACCTAAAGGCCATGCGCGATGATGGCGGTATTTTCCCTGTGGATGCCTCAGTTCGGCAGATGGAAAGTGACGATGGCACAAAACTACTGTTTGTTATTGCCGATGCAACTGAACGAGTGGAAGCGCAAGAAAAACTGCGCCAAAGCGAAATGCATTACAGGGAACTTATTGAGCAACTTCCCGCTCCGCTTTATGTGCAAAAAGATGATGTTATTTTATTTACCAATAAAAAGGCAGTTGAGCTTAGTGGGGCAAAGTCAGCCAAGGCTTTAGTGGGTAAAAATGCTTTTGACCTTATTCACCCACAGGACAAAGCCACCATTAGACAGTTGCAAAAACAAGCGTCCACAAGAAAAGGCGCCACAAAACTAGTGCAACACAAAAGCGTTACTTTGGAGGGCAAAGAATATTGGTGCGAAACGGGTATAAAGCCGTTTATTTGGAATGGTGAAAAAGCATTTCTGGTTTTTTCAAACGACATAACATCTAAAAAACAGGCCGAGGGGGAGAAGGTAATGCTTGAACACCAATTGCGCCAATCCCAGAAAATTGAAAGCCTAGGAACGCTGGCTGGCGGCATTGCCCACGAATTTAACAACCTTCTGATGGTTATTGGCGGGTTTATCCATAGAGCGGTAAAATACTCAAACTCGTCACAAACGGTTATAGAAAGTTTGGAAGAGGCAGAAAAAGCAACACACCGCGCTACAAGCATAACCAAACAGCTTCTAGTGTTCAGCCGCAAACACGTTCAACAGCTTAAAACCACTGAAATATCAAGCCAGTTAACAGATGTAGAAAGCATGCTCATGCCCTTAATTGGCGAGAAAATACAATTGATTTTAGAGCTATCCGATAAAAAACTATGCGCCAAAATAGATCCTGACCAGTTTTCTCAAGCTGTTGTAAACCTTACTATTAATGCCCGTGATGCCATGCCATCTGGTGGCGACCTGATATGGCGACTGAAAAAGAAAAACCTAAAAACAGCTAAAAAAACCTTCTTGGGGGAGGAAATTCCCGCAAATAGTTACGTTGTGTTTTCCGTAATTGACCAAGGCGAGGGAATTGATAGCGAAACACTAGATAAGGTTTTTGACCCATTTTTCACCACAAAAAAGGCTGGTTCTGGAACTGGTTTGGGCTTAGCTGTTGTTTATGGTTTTGTTCGTGACAGTGGGGGCTTCATAGACATAAAAACCAAATCAGGAAAAGGTACTGAGTTCACGCTTTATTTCCCTCAGTCCAAAGAAAAAATTGAAACCCCGATCAAACCTATTGCCAAAGAAGTAAAAGGCAACGGCGAAACCATATTGCTGGTTGAAGATGAAGATGCCCTTAGGTCCCTGCTGGTTGGCGATTTGGAGAGCATTGGCTACAATGTTATTTCCGCCGAAGATGGCTTAGATGGGTTAGAGGTTGAAGGCAGCTTTGATGGCAAAATTGACCTTTTACTTTCAGATGTGGTTATGCCCGGCGTTAATGGCCCAGAAATGGCGCAGGCCTTAGCCAGATCACGCCCTGATATGAAAATTATTTTTATGTCTGGCTACGCCATGCAAGATGGCACAAACAAGCTAAATATACCCAAAGATACACTTATATTATCGAAGCCAATTGACACAAAAACCTTGGCAGAGCGAATTCATGCGGTTCTTAAAGAAAGTACAGTTGAAATAAATGGGGATTAATTGTGGACACATATCCTAGTATTAAAACAGAAATGCCTAGTGAAAGCGTAGAGCATGTTTGCCTTTTGGTTGTTGAAGACAGCAAACAAATGCGCAAGGTTTTGCAATCCATGCTATCTGAAATTGGTGTCAACCAAGTGTTTTTGGCCAAGGACGGTGCCGAAGCACTTGTGTTTTTGGCCGATTGTGACGACATGATAGATGCGGTATTTTGTGACTGGAACATGCCTATAATGTCAGGGGTAGAACTGTTAAGACAGGTGCGTTCTGTAGATGCTGAAATGCCGTTCATTATGATTACAGGCAGGAAAGATGAAAACTCTGTTTTAGAGGCCAAAGCCGCAGGCATAACTGGTTACATGACAAAACCATTTTCCCTAAATGAATTAGAGAGCAAGGTAAAAGCTATTGCACGACTGTCCGCCGTGCGGCGTGATGGCCTGTTATAAAACCTAATTCGTTACCGAGATTACAGAACTGTTGTTGATGCCTCACCACGAATGGTAAAGGCGTTCATGTCTATAAAACGGGTGACAAAAAATTCAAAGTCACTGGATATTCTAACGGTTACTGTGCTGCCCCTGGCCTTGTTAGCTGACCATGTTATGGTGGTTTCAATTAAAGACAATTCCAAACCCGCAATATTACTTTCTGCATAATTTATGATTTCAGCATCGCTAAGGCCACCACCACGAACGGGGCCATGAATGCTGGCATATCTGGCTGTGTCTGAGGCCACATCATTAACACTTGAATAAGCAAGTATAACGCGCCCCATGTCAAAAATCATTAATGTAGCCATAACCACAACAGGCATAACAAGGGCAAACTCTATTACTGTGCTACCCTTATTATTAGCCGAAAGTTTTTTAATTTTTGAGAAAAAGCCCATTACCTGCCTATCTTACCCGCAATACAGTTGATGCCTGCAAGTTTTGAATTGGCGCGCCCCAATAACCAAACAGATAGTTAACTCTGGTTGTGACAAGAACTGTCAGAAACATTTGTGGATAGCTGTCATCAGCGCAAGTGTCATAACACCCTATATTCCCACTGGTTGGGCAACGGCACACATTTTCTGCAGTAATTTCAATGCTGTCATCCGTAACCCCAATTGAGTTTCTAGCCGCCGCCACCACCGCGGTCAGGTCAAGGGCATCGGTTTGCCCGCGCAAGCCATATTGCGTTCCTGCCCGTGCTATATGCTCCAACTGGCTTTGCTTCATTACCAAGCGGCTAAAGTCAGCCCCACCAATTAAAAGCAGGCTGATTAAAGAAAAAGCTACCGCCGCCTCAATGGTTACATTTCCGCTTTCCGATCTAGAAAAAACTGACAGCGGCTTTTTTAATATTTCAAATATTTTAAACATTATTCCACCAACCTTGCTTCAACTAAAAGTGGGTTTTTCAAATGGGAAGAGGCGGTAAATTCAGCCAAGTGCGAATTGCCTGAAAACTTGATACTGCTGGAAATGATGGTGCTTCTTGAGCTATTACCCAGCGAGCCACCAGAAAATGATATTTCCTGATTTGGCGCATAAATAATTCCTGCCAAATCCATATATGAACCACCTGATAAATTGTGCGATATATTGGTATTTGAATCGCGGTCTTGATAAATTAAAATACCCGCATAAGTGCCAGTTAATGGCGCCTCGATAGCCACGGTTGAGCCTGATGTTATGCTGATATTATCGCTAGTTTGCCCACCTGCCGCCATATAAATGGTAATGCCTGTTCCAACTACCGTGGCACTGGCACCAACGTTAATTCCCGATCCATCCATATAATAAATCCCTGGCTGCATGGTAACAGTGCCACTGGTTAGGATGTTAATGTTGCCACAATAAGTACCAGGCGATAGCGTGGCATCGTTGCTACCAGTAACACTGATGTTGCTCGAATAAGTACAGCCAGTGCTGGTTGGTGGTGGCAAGGTTGACAATGGGTCACTCAATGGCAAAACCCCCGTTACGGGTTCGGGGTCAACACAACCAATTGCCACTCCGCCAACTGCTTTAATTTCTGAACCTGTTATGCACGAACCATTACCGTTCATGTTAATGGCCTCGGCATCTGATGAATTGCTAAACACCCCGCATGTGAAATTAACTGTCGAGCCACCAGCAACACTAATTGCCGATGGTGCCGTGGGGTGAAGCGACCACAAACATGTGTTATTCAGCTCAGCCAAACCTGTGGCGCGTGATGATATCCAACGTTCCTGATCGTCCATAATAGAAGATAACAAGCGGGGGGAGCGAACTCTCACAACCACCTCAACC
>DAOWAS010000038.1 GCA_030634465.1 Alphaproteobacteria bacterium
ATCAGGAACTGGCCCACAAACTCGTCAGCACCCTGCTGCATAAAAGCGCCCCGCAGTGGCTTGACGATGCCGCAGAAGCAATATCGACCGGCGACACAAAGAGCTGGCGACGCATATGCCATACGATCAAAGGCACCTCGGCCCTACTCCAGGTAAATCACCTTTCGCAACTGGCTGCCGACCTTGAGGACCTTGTAATTGATGACCATGATACCAAGCCATATGTTTCGGGGGTTATCACTGCGGACGGTAAAAAGTTTGGTGCCAAACAGGTTGTTTTAACCACAGGTACGTTTTTACGGGGCATGATACATATTGGCGAAAAACAAATACCTGCCGGCCGTGTTGGCGACGCCCCCTCTAACGGACTTTCAAACACACTGGAAAAATTAAACTTTACCTTAGATAGGCTTAAGACAGGAACTCCGGCGCGGCTAGATGGAAACACAATTAACTGGGACCTAACCACCGAGCAAGTTGGCGACCTGCCCCCAGAGCCATTTTCGTTTTTAACCGACAAAGTTAAGGTGCGGCAAATATCTTGTTATATAACCAACACCAATAAAAACACCCATGATATTATTAAGAATAACATGGAGCGTTCGCCATTATTCTCAGGTCAAATTGAAGGCACGGGGCCAAGGTATTGCCCTTCAATTGAAGATAAGGTTGTTCGCTTTTCTGATAAAGAAAGCCATCAAATATTTTTAGAGCCTGAAGGGTTGGACGACAGCACGGTATATCCAAATGGTATTTCAACCTCGCTGCCTGAAGACGTGCAAGAGGCGTTTATAAAAACAATTCCTGGCTTGGAAAATGCGGTTATTTTACAGCCCGGCTATGCCATTGAATATGACTTTGTCGATCCAAGAGAATTGCACCCAACCCTACAAACTAGAAAAGTTAAAGGGTTGTTTTTTGCAGGGCAAATTAACGGCACCACTGGATATGAAGAGGCCGCGGCACAAGGCCTTATTGCCGGCACCAATGCTGCAATGAAGGCGGCTAACCCAGAGGCTGAATTTATATTGGACAGGGCTGATGCATATATAGGTGTGATGATAGATGATCTGGTTACCCGCGGCACCAGAGAGCCTTACCGCATGTTTACTAGCCGAGCTGAGTACCGCCTGCACTTGCGTGCTGATAATGCAGACCGCAGGTTAACAGAGCTGGGTCATGATGTTGGTTTGGTTGGTGGCGATCGCTGGCTGTCGTTTGAAAAGAAACGAAGTGATATTGCCCAACTGAAGGAAAAACTATCAGCAGTAAACATGTCACCTAACCAAGCAGAAAAGCATGGCGTAAGAATAAATAAAGATGGCGTGCGAAGAACTGGGTTAGAGATACTGTCATATAAAGATGTTACCCTAAGTCAGCTAAAAACTATTTGGCCAGATGATATACCCGACATGGGTAGCAGGGTTGTTGAGCAGGTAGAAATTGATGCCCATTATCATTCGTACCTAGAGCGCCAAGAAGCAGACATTGTTGCCTTTAGAAAAGATGAGGCTCTAAAGATACCTGAGGATTTAAACTTTTCAGAAATACCGGGCTTGTCTTCTGAGTTGGTGGAAAAGTTTGAAATCGCACGGCCTGCAACCCTTGGTGCCGCAGGTCGTATTTCTGGCGTTACCCCCGCTTCTCTCACGGTTCTTTTGGGCCATGTTAAGCGTATTAAAAAAACCAAGGAAAAAAGGCCAGCCTAATGTTTGACGCTAAAAACTTCCAAGACACAACGAATGTTTCACGTGAAACAATGGACAAGTTAGAAATATATGCTGACCTGTTGGTGCGGTGGCAAAAGAAAATGAACTTGGTTGGTTCTGGCACTATTGATGATGTTTGGTGGCGGCATTTTTACGATTCGGCTCAGTTGCTCCCTCTGGTATTGGCTAATTATAATAAAAAAGACGGTATTGATGGCGACAGGTCCCTAAAATGGGTGGATTTTGGCGCGGGAGCGGGCTTTCCCGGCCTTGTGGTGGCTATTATGGGTGGTGGTGAGGTTCATTTGGTTGAGAGTAATGGTAAAAAATGTACCTTTATGCGTCAGGTAATACGCGAAACTGGGGCAAATGCGGTGGTTCACCAGTGTAGAATTGAGGATATGCCACCGTTTGACGCTGATATTGTTACATCTAGGGCTCTTGCCTCCATGGAGCTACTTATGGCATTTGCGCAACCATTTATAGGTAAAAACACAGAAATTTGGCTTTTAAAGGGACAAGATGTAGATGAGGAGTTGACCAAATCAACTATATCTAGGAATATACCCATAGTTCGTTACAAAAGCAAAACGGACCCTAATGGGGTAATATTACAGATTAAGTGTTGATACGGGAGAAAAGCGGTGTTGGATAAAAAAATGGATGAGACAACTTTATTGTCGAGCGGTGTTTTAGGTAGAGCTAAGATAATAGCTGTGGCTAACCAAAAGGGTGGCGTGGGTAAAACCACCACAACCATTAACTTGGCAACAGCCATGGCCGCGGTTCATAAAAAAGTTTTAATTCTGGATTTAGACCCGCAGGGCAATGCCAGTACGGGTATTGGCGTAGATAGGCTGAGCCGTGATATATCGTCATATGACGTGCTAATTGGCAGCTGCACTATGTTAGAGGCCACTATTTCTACTTCCGTTCCTGGTCTTGATATTATTCCTTCAAACATTGACCTGTCGGGTGCTGAGCTTGAGTTAGTTAATATGGAGCGCAGAACAGACCGTTTGAAAGAGGCGCTGACCGACCCTGTTATTTTAAACAGTTATGATATTATATTAATCGACTGCCCGCCCTCCCTTGGTTTGTTAACCTTGAATGCGCTAGTGGCGGCAAAATCAGTGTTAATTCCACTGCAGTGTGAGTTTTTTGCCTTAGAGGGGCTTAGCTTATTGCTTAAAACTATAGAACGTGTGCAGGCCAACTTTAATGCAGAGTTGGAAATTTACGGCGTTGTATTAACAATGTTTGACCAGCGTAATAATTTATCTGGTCAGGTTGCAGAGGATGTTCGCTCACATTTGGGTGAAAAGGTGTTTAGCACTGTAATCCCAAGAAACGTTCGCATGTCAGAGGCGCCAAGCCACGGAAAACCAGCACTTTTGTATGATTATAAGTGTGCGGGAAGTCAGGCCTACATTATGTTAGCGTCGGAAATCATAAAAAGAGATCGCAAAGAAGCGGCCTAAGCAAGGGGTTTGTAATAATGGCTAAAGCACCAGTAAAAAAGGGGTTGGGTCGCGGCTTGTCTGAGCTGATGGGCGATGAGGGGATTCCCCAAGAGGCCACTCACGGCGGCAGAAAACCAACACAATTAGATATAAACAAGCTTTCTCCAAGCCCATATCAGCCTCGCCGTGTGTTTGAGGCCGAGCCAATGCTTGAGTTGGTCAATTCTGTTAAGGAAAAGGGTGTTTTACAGCCGTTATTGGTGCGCCCTACTCAAAACCCAGAAGAATATCAAATTATAGCGGGCGAGCGCCGTTGGCGCGCGGCACAAAAAGCGGGACTGCACAGTGTTCCCGTTGTTGTGCGCGACTTTAACGACAGCGAAGCATTAGAAATTGGTATTATTGAAAACGTTCAACGCCAAGACCTTAGCCCTGTTGAAGAGGCATCTGGTTACAGGCAGTTAATGGATGAATTTGGTCATACTCAAGAGCAGGTTTCAAGTTTAGTGGGCAAAAGCCGCAGCCATGTTGCCAATTTATTGCGTTTAATGACCCTGCCTGACGGCGTTATTGGTCTTATTGAAGATGGCAAGCTAAGCATGGGTCATGCGAGAACTCTGGTTGGTGTTGAAAATGCGCTGACATTGGCAAAAATGATAGTGGCTAAGGGTTTGAGCGTTCGTGCATCAGAAAAACTGGCAATGGGTGTTAAGGGTAAAAGACCCGCTAGCCCCGCAACAGCGGGAAAAGATCCAAATACTGCGGCTTTGGAGCGCGACATAACCAATCGTTTGGGGCTAAGCGTTTCTATAAATCACGGTGCCGGCGATACGGGCGGCGAAGGTGGCACGGTAATTATCCGTTATAAATCACTGGAACAGCTTGATGGCCTGTGTGGAAAACTGCGCGGCTAGGTATTTTTAGCTTATCTTCTGCTTTGTGCAGCCCTAACCGACAGGCTAAGGCAGGTTCTGGCGCAAATGGCCTGGTCTGGCATGCCTGTGGTTTTACATTCACGTTCAGCATTTTGACAAATATTCATTGCTTGGCCAAGTTTTGGCACATTCCATTTATAAAGCTGGGCTTTAAAAGTGTCTTTTTCCTTGAAAAACAGTCTGGGGTATAGCTTTCCCATTGCTGTGTCTGCGTTTAGGCCTTCGTCCATCTGACCCTTTATAAAGTGAAGCTTTTGCAGGTGTTTTTGCAAAACTCTTAATATCGCAATTGGGTTTTCACCCTGAGTGATGGCTCTTTCTAGCAAATTATCTAGTTTTTGTGGCTCTCCGCTAGCCACAGCATTGGCAATTTCGTTTAATGTTAGGGTGTTGTTGTCACCAATTATCGCCTTTGCATCCTCCAAGGTAATTTCTTTATTTTCATCATTTATTTTATAAAGAGCCAGTTTTTCAATCTCACCGCGGGTTACAGAGCGGTCGTTACCTAGGGCTGAGAGTAAATAAGATATGGCTGTAGCCTCAGCCCTGAGGCCGTAGGAGTTTAAAACTTCGAAAATAACTCCCTCAATGTCTTTGCTGGTGTCGCCATAAAACGGAAGCGACACTGCGTTTGGCGAATTTTCAAAAAGAGCACGAAGTTTGGATTTTTTTTGTAATGTGCCGGCAGTTACAATTAAAAGGTTGTCGGTATTTTCAACGCTTAGGGCGATTTCACAAGGGGTTAACGCTTTGTCGGTGGCGCCATCCAGCCATACCAGTCGCCGTCCACCCATCATTGAAAGCGCTGCCATTTCATCGCCTAAAAGCGAAGGATTGTCTGAAAGTGCGCTTAAGTCTGGCCGCACAACATTAAATGGATCTTGTAAATCATCAACAACTTGCTTGGCAATGGTCTTGGCTTTTTCTCTAACCAATCCTTCATCTGGGCCATAAACCAGAACACACGTGGTTACAGCATCTAATGCCTTTAAAAGCTGGGGTATTTTATTATTGGCAACTTTAACCATTATAACTCTTTGTTCTGTATGGCTTATTCAGAACTATTTCTGAAAAAAACAGCTAGTTTGCGGGTAATGTTTTGTGAAATTTCATCCACCATTCGCTCAACAGCGTCTTGCTTGGCGCTAAAATTTGAAAAGTCGGACTGCACAACATCATAAGATGTTCTGGCTATAGCAACGCCACTTGTAATTTCTTCTTGGGTGTCAATGTCCACAAGTCGGTAATTAATGGTTTGGGCATAGCTTTCGCGGGTGGTTGAGCGGTCTTGGTTAAACCCGTAAACGTTAACCTCTTCGGTAACGTCCAAAAACAGCTCATACTTGGTGTTTTGTTCGCCAGACGTTTGGTAAAGGTCTTCTATCAGCTCGTTGGTAATTAATTGACCCAAGCGACCTTGTAGCGGATTAATTCGTACAGACTGTAGCGAACTGGTAATATTAACATCATTATTCTGGGTGCCATAAAGTGGCGTAAAGCCGCAGGATGCAACGAAAAATGCTAAAATGACGGTTAAATATCTCATTATCCTGCTACTATGTTTATAATTCTATTTGGAATCGCAATAACTTTGCGAATTTCTTTACCCTCAAGATATCCTTGAATTTTTTCTTGTTCAAAAGCAAGCTTTTCTAGCGTTTCTTTGTCTGTATCTTTTTTAACGCTGATCTGATCCTTAACCTTGCCATTAATTTGTATGGCAATGGTTATGGTGTCGTCTTCAAGCAAGCTTGGCTCGGCTTTTGGCCATAATGTCTGTGCTAACATGGTTTTATGACCAAGCTTTTCCCACATTTCTTCGGCAATGTGCGGCATCATCGGGTTTATAATCTGAACAAGAATTTCAATTGCTTCTTTTTTGGCTTCAGATGCGCCCTCACCTTCAATTTTACCGCTAAGAGCGTTTGAAAGTTCATGCACACGGGCAATTGCTTTGTTTATATGAAACTCTTCAATATCGCTAGCAACCCCAACAATTGTTTTATGTGCTTGTTTTCTAAGTGCTTTTGCGCTTTGTGAATAGCTTTTGCTTGTGGTGCTAACGCCCTCAATTTGGCTTAAGCTTTCATCCAGTGTGCGCCAAAGTTTTTGGGTAAAGCGCCACGCGCCCTCCAAACCACTATCTGTCCACAACAAGTCGCGCGCTGGCGGGCTGTCTGACAATACAAACCAACGCACAGTGTCCGCACCAAATTGCTCGATCATATCTTTGGGGTCGACAACATTCTTCTTGGATTTGCTCATTTTTTCATAGCGACCCTCGGTTAGCGGGGCTTGGGTCTCGTTATGAATAAAGCTGCCGTCTTCTTGTTTTATGGCATCAATGGGTAAAACCCATTTACCCTTTTCATCCATATAGGTTTTGTGATTAACCATTCCTTGGGTGAAAAGGCCAGCAAATGGCTCTTTTATACTGGTTTTACCCATGCTGTTGAGGGCGTGCATGAAAAAACGGGCATAAAGCAGGTGTAAAATTGCATGCTCAACCCCGCCAATATATTGATCAATTGGCAACCAATAGTCCACAGCACTACGTTCAAACGGAGTGGAAGCTTGTGGTGAGCAAAAACGGGCAAAATACCAAGAACTGTCGACAAATGTGTCGAATGTATCGGTTTCGCGCTCAGCGTCTTTGCCACACTTGGGGCAAGAAACGTGCTTCCACGTTGGGTGGTGGTCCAATGGGTTGCCTGGTTTGTCAAATTCTACGTCTTGGGGCAACTCAACCGGCAGATCTTGTTTCGGTACTGGAACGACACCGCAGTCATTACACATTATTACAGGTACGGGTGTGCCCCAATAGCGTTGTCGTGATAGGCCCCAATCGCGCAATCTGTATGTAACCGTACCCTTGCCAAAGCCTTGTTCCTCAACGTATTGGATCATTTTTGGTATGGCTTCTTTGGGGTTTAAACCGTTTAAAAATTCAGAATGAATAAGCACACCATCACCAGTAAAGGCGGTGTCTTCAATTTCATAGGTTTCTGCATCTTCACCGCTTGGTAAAACCACAGGCACAACAGGTAGCTTGTATTTGCGGGCAAAGTCCATGTCGCGCTGATCGTGGGCTGGGCAACCAAAAATTGCCCCTGTGCCATATTCCATCAAAACAAAGTTGGCGATATAAAGCGGTAAGCTTTCGCCCTTAATGGTTGGGTGGGCAACGCTTAACCCTGTGTCAAAGCCTTGTTTTTCAGCTTTTTCAATTGCGGCGGCGGTGGTGCCAAGCTCGCGGCATTTTGCCACAAAAGCTTTGATATCATCGCTTTTTTGCGCCAGTTGTTCGGCAATTGGGTGGTCGGCTGAAATAGCAATAAACGAGGCACCGAACAATGTATCTGGACGGGTGGTAAATACTTCTATTTGTTTTTCTTTGACAGCATCATTGGCGTTAATATCAAAAAACAGACGCGCCCCTTCAGAGCGGCCAATCCAGTTTTCTTGCATTAGCCGTACTTTATCGGGCCAACGTTCTAAGGTGCTAAGCTCGTCCAACAGTTCTTTAGAAAATGCCGTTGTGCGGAAAAACCAATGGTTTAGTTTGCGCCGTTCAACCACAGCGCCTGAGCGCCAACCCTTGCCATCAATAACCTGTTCGTTGGCAAGAACGGTGTTTTCAACAGGGTCCCAGTTGATCCACGCTTCTTTTCTATAAGCAAGGCCAGCTTCCAACATGTCGAGAAACATTGCTTGTTCCTGACCGTAATATTCGGGGTCACATGTGGCTATTTCTCGTGACCAGTCAAAGGCAAAGCCAACTTGTTTTAGTTGGTCGCGCATGGTTGCAATGTTTTCTTTTGTCCACTTAGCTGGGTGAATGTTCTTTTCAAACGCAGCATTTTCGGCGGGCAGGCCAAAGGCATCCCACCCCATTGGGTGCAAAACATTATACCCTTGTGCTTTTTTATAGCGCGCTACAACATCGCCTAAAGTGTAGTTGCGCACATGCCCCATGTGAATGCGCCCACTAGGATATGGAAACATTTCTAAAACATAATATTTTGGTTTTTGCTTAGCTTTTGGGTCTGCTGATGGGTTTTCGGCATTAAAAACAGCGCCTTTGTCCCACACACTTTGCCATTTTTCTTCGATAATTTTGGCATTGTAACGTGACATGTTTTGGTCCAGATTATTTTTGTAATTCAAAGTTAAATTGCAGAGTTAAATTTTTTGGATTATTCGTTTTCAAGTGTGTTGATTTTAAGCTCTCTGGCCTTTGCCAAAATAGCATCTTCTACTTGTAACGAAGTGCCAGCGCGCACTGTAGCGTTTATCCACATACCATCTATTAGCTCTTGGCGAATAATAGAAACGTGCAGGGCATCCGCTCTAAGAGTTTTGTCGGTAATGTAAATGGACATTTTTAAACGCTCGGTTGATGCGTCAGGGTCAATGAACCAGTCGGTTAGAATAACACCACCATTGCTGTCAACTTGCGAAATTGGAAATAGTGAAACGGTATCTAGTGCGGCTAGCCATAAATAACCATTAACCCCAATGGCAGATGACATGTCTTCTTGAATTGTTGGTAAATAATTTTGCTCTGGGGTCGTGCTAGTATCAAGATAACTGCAAGCGGTAAGGCTGGTGCCAAGCACAAAAGCCGTAAGGGTTTTAATTCCAATTTTTGCAAAACTCATTATATTTCTTTCCAAAATAATATAAAAAAATATCTAATTTTTTGTGCGACTCGCCTCATCAACAAGCACTCAAAACTTATTCATATGCTTTATAACCACCCATGAACACGAAAGCTAGCATCTTTGTTGCGGCAAAAATGTGTCTTAAGAACAACAATTATTAGAAAAAACTAAATATAAAGCATATAGCAAGCATATTAACGAGTACGGCAATTGCAATAAGCTTTTGTTTTGTGTATTTCTGATGGTGGTAAGAGTGTGGTAATAAAATTGTTGTAGTGTTTAAGCGAATCGTTCCAAATCCTGAACAAACTATGATTGTGAAGCAAAACCGTGAAGCATTGTCGTAAAAATAAAATAAGCAAAAAAGGACACCTTGTGTCTCTGTCGCTTATGGCAAGCGCTAGTTTTGTGGCGATACTTTCGTTTACCACCCCATTTGTTAGCGTGGCTAATGCCGCAAACACCCCAGTTGGTGTTACTATTGATGCCTTAGAGCCTGTTAGCTTAGAGGAAGCTCTGCCTGCAAATAAAGATGAAGAAAAAGAACAGGAAGAGGTAAGGCTAGACCTATCTTTTAACGGTCATTCTACTGAGGTTGAGCCCGGTTTTTTATACTTCAACCAACATATTAGCTCCGCTGAGGCGTTGAGCGTTGGTTCTGCTGAGGCCCTCGGCATTGCTGAAAAAGCAAAAGAAAATTTCACCCCACGGTTTGGCGAAGCTGTTTCAGACATTGAAGCGCTGGCTATTTTGGGCGATGACTGGTTAACAAACAGCTTTACTCCACGCCAAGCTGATGCCCACTTGAGCTTTGGTTATAATTCAAACAACCAAGACGGTGGCTCTAAAGTTGGCATAGCGCTTTCTTCAAGCGTTAAGGTTGAGGGTGTTGATATGCCAGGTGTGGTTAACAACCCATCTTTAAACTCTGCCTTAAACCGTCAAACATATCGTTTGGGTGTAAACATTGGCTATTCAGGGTTTAACATTGGTGCTTCGCTTCGTGGTGACCAGTCGGTCTATTCCGATACAACAAGTGGTTACGGCGTTGGTTTTTCTTATTCTGGATCAAGCTGGTCAACCAGTTTAAATGTTGGTGAATATAGCCGTAAGTACAAAAATATATTTGGTAGCTTTGGCGAAAACGAAACTAACTTTTATTCTTTTGAACTTGGTGCGTCATATAATTTAAATCGTTCGTTCCGTCTATCTGGCGGGGTGCGCTATTTAACCTTTGGCAAAGACGATAATTATTTATTGTTAGAGCAGCCAGAAACGCAGGTTTTCTATCTTGGAACTAACTTTAGTTTCTAGAACCCATTTTTCATTTTAATTTTTATTGCTAGTGGCGCGTTTGTTTTTTAAACAAGCTTATGCCCGCAAACCCGTGTGCAAGCTTATGTTTTTTAAGGTGAGTTATGGATTTTAAGCTTAGTCCGCCAAGGGCATAAACAGGGGTTTTGCTAAGGCGCGCCAGCCGCACAAACCGATGAATGTTAAGGGGTTTTGCGTCTTTGTGGCTTTTTGTGGCAAATATTGGCGAAATAAGCACAGCGTCAATGTTCAACCTGTTTGCTCTGCCCACATCGCTTAAATTATGCGCACTTGTGGTTATAAGTTGCGTTGGTGTTTTTCGTCTTTGCCCCCCGCGACCAGTGTTTGGCCAATGTTCATTATGCAGGTTTTTATATTTTTCAGCACCACGGTTTGCCAAAAACAAAATAAGTGTGCTGTTTTTGGTTTTGCTAATAATGGTTTTAATCAGCTCGTTTCGTTTAGGGTTGGCATAGTCGCGCAATATTACTCCGCACCGTTTTGGTAGCGCGCTAACAATGCTGACGGGGTTTTTTACCCGTGCCTCATCGCTTAAAAACATTAAGCGCGGCAAGGTGTTTTGCCGCACACGTTTGGTACGAAGTGTATTGGTTGTTTTTAATGCGCGGCGATAATTCATTAAATTTAACAGCCCTTATTGAACTAGTGCTTATATATAGCTTATAAAATATCAGTGAACACAAGGTAAGTAATTTTCTAATGAATGTGGATATTTTGGTGGATAATAATAAATCTGAAAATACGGTTGCGGGTCGTTTGGCTGTGGTTAAAGACATGTTGTTACAGGCGGTGCAGGGTGTTGGCCGAAAGGGCGGCGATTGCACCCTTGTTGCGGTCAGCAAAACCCGAACTGTGGCTGAGATAAAAACCGCCATTAACGCGGGGCAAAGGGTTTTTGGCGAAAACAGGGTGCAAGAGGCTGTTGATAAATGGCCTGACCTGAAACAAGAGCATGGCGATATAACGCTGCATCTTATTGGGCCGTTGCAAAGCAACAAGGTTAGGGCGGCGGTAAAACTGTTTGATGTTATTGAGGTGTTGGATAGGGAAAAACTAGCCAGAGCATTACACAGGGTAATGGAAGAAGAGCAGGTTTCCCCAAAAATTTATGTTCAGGTAAACACAGGTGAAGAAGAGCAAAAAGCAGGGGTTTTGCCAAGTGAGCTTGGTGACTTTCTAAACACTGTTCGTGATGACATTGGCCTGCCAGTTGAGGGTTTGATGTGTATTCCACCACAAGGGGAAGAGCCTGCCATGCATTTTGCCTTGCTAAAAAACCTAAGCCAAAAATTTAATGTGGAAAAACTATCAATGGGCATGAGTGGCGATTTTGATGTGGCGGCAAAGCTAGGTGCCACCAGTGTGCGGGTGGGTACCAAAATATTTGGTGCCAGAGACTACACTAAACAATAGACTACACCCGAACACCACCTTTCCCACAGCGTATTTAGGGCATGTGTATTCTGACAATTGTCTCAAGGCAAATGGTTTTGAAAACCTCCAATAAATCAGGTTTTGAAAGGGCAACACACCCCCGTGTTGGCGACATGCCGTCCCGCGCTACATGTATAAAAATAGCACTGCCCTTGTCTGGTGTTGCGGGTTGGTCGTTGTGACCAATTACCGCTAACAGGTCGTAACAGCCATCATCACGCCACAGTGCTTCACCACTTGCTTTATATGGCATGGTAATGGGGCTGTTATAGTTTTTATCATTTGGCTCATCGCACCAACCATCGTCTTGGGCAAGGGGTCTGGTTTCAATTAGCGTTGTTGGCCGCTCCACGCGGTCAGGGCGGTAATAAAGCCACCTAAGGGGGTAAAGCCCTGCTGGGGTGCAGTTGTCACCCTCACGCTTGTTTACGTCGGAGATAACCCCACCTTTACCCAAGGCACAGTCATATGCTTTGTCTTGCCAGTAAAGCTTGCCTTTGCTTGGATTTTTTGTATTTGGAAACACCCTGATGATATTATTTGTTACCCGCTCCATTTTTGGCTTCACCTTTGTGTCACTACAATTGTTTATACCAGAATCAGGTGTTTATACCAGAACTCGGCTAATCTATCATGTGTCCTGTGCGGTCACGCTTGGTTTTCACATATGCTTCATTATGCTTGTTGGTGGGAAACTGGTGCGCCACCCGCTCAATTACCTTAATGCCCATTTTACTTATGGCCTCAACCTTTTTGGGGTTGTTTGTCATCAGCTTAATGGCGCTAATGTTCAGCATTTTTAATATTTTTCCTGCTGGTGCATACAGCCTTTCATCAACCTCGAACCCTAATTTAAGGTTGGCATCAACGGTATCAAACCCCTGCTCTTGCAATGTGTATGCTTTTAGCTTTGCGCTTAGACCCACGCCGCGTCCTTCTTGCGCTAAGTATAATAAAACCCCGCCACCCGCTTTTTCTATTTCAGCTATGGCACCTTTTAACTGGCTGCCACAGTCGCATTTTAATGAACCAAGCAAGTCACCAGTAAAGCACTCGGAATGTAAACGCGTTAGCACAGGCTTTGCTGTGTCGGGGTTGCCTATAATTATAGCCAGGTTTTCAATGCCGCCTGAACGAGGGCGAAAAGAGACAATGCTGGTATCGTTGGCACCTTCTAATGGTACGGTGGTGCGAGCCACCTCTTCCATTTCATCCAACTTTTCATCATTGTAATTTTCTATGTCACTTACATTAATGCTTAATATTTCTTGGTGTTTGATCTGGTTTAAAAGCACATCTTTGTTGCCAGTTACAACAACACCTGCAGGCAGCAGTGCGGCTGTTTTTAACAGTTTAAGCGCCGCTTGTTCCAAGGGTGTGTCTGGCTTGTTGGTTTGTTGAAACGGCCCTTTTAATGGATAGCTAAGATCAAGCGTGGGGTCGGCAATTGCCCTAATGGTGCCAACAGACCAGCTTGGCTCTAAGCTAATTAAAACCGCTCGCCTTCCTTTGGTGGGAATTTTTAAGGTGTTAGCTCTTTTATCTGAAATTAAAACACCTAGCTCGGCATTGTTGGCAGTGTTTTTTGCCATAGTGTGCATGTTTGCCAGCGCCTGTTTGGTCAGCAGTTCGCAGGCAATAACAACACAGGCCGCCTCAATATCATATATTAATACAGGCAAACCACGTCTAAGCTCACCCGCCGCACGGTCGGTGACAATGGTACCTTTGTACCCCCAAGGGTTATTTTTTTTATTATTTTCTGTCATCATGTGTCATCACAATAAAATGATATCTGCATTTGTTGTTAAATAGTTTAACCTATTTTATTAAGACCTGTTGTTTCATATAGCAAAGTTGAGAAAAGACAAAGCATGAGTGTAGTTAAAAAAATTCTTTTAATAGATGATGATAGTGATTTGCGCCAGTCTTTGGCGGAACAGTTTAATCTTTATGACGAGTTTAGTGCTACTGAGTGTGAAACAGGTGCTGCGGGGTTAAAAACCATAAAGTCAGCAAATTTTGACCTTGCCATTTTAGATGTTGGCTTGCCAGATATTGATGGCCGCGAGGTTTGCCGCATGATCAGGCAAGCAGGGGTGAAAATACCAATTATTATGCTAACTGGTGCTGACACTGACGCAGACACTATTTTAGGGCTAGATAGTGGTGCCAACGACTATGTTACCAAACCGTTCAAATTTCCAATTTTGCTAGCTCGTATTCGTGCCCAGTTGCGTCAACACGAACAAAGCGAAGATGCTATTTTCAGCATTGGTTCTTATGTTTTTACCCCTAGCGGCAAAACCCTTGTTGATGAAGAAAACAACACAAAGCTAAGGCTAACAGAAAAAGAAACCGCCATTTTGAAGTTTTTATTACGTGCGGGCGGCGGCTCGGTTAAGCGTGAAAAATTGCTTGATGAGGTTTGGGGTTATAATGCTGGTGTTACCACCCACACACTAGAAACCCACATATACAGGCTTCGTCAAAAAATAGAAAAAGACCCCTCAAACGCTAAAATCATCATTACCGAAACTGGTGGCTACAGCCTTAATGCGGCTAATAGCTAGTTTTTTAAAGTCAGAGTAACTGGTGCGTGGTCTGATGGTTTTTCCCACCCTCTAGCATCTTTTACAATGTCTATTTTATGCAATTGGTCTTTCAGGTTTTCCGTTACCCAAATATGGTCAAGGCGGCGACCTTTGTTGGCCTTTAACCAGTCTTTGGCGCGGTATGACCACCAGCTAAACAGGGCTTCATCTTCTGGTACAAAGTGGCGCACAGCATCAATCCAACTGTTGCTTTTAAACAGTGTATCCAGTTTTTCTATTTCAATTGCTGTGTGGCTAATGGTGTTTTTCAACGCTTTGTGCGACCAAACATCACTTTCCAACGGGGCAATGTTCAGGTCACCCAACAAAACCTGCTTGCCTTTGGCGGCCTTTGACCAAGAGGTCATTTCATCAAGAAACTGCATTTTGTGGGCAAATTTTTCATTTTCCACCACATCAGGAATGTCCCCACCAGCAGGCACATAAAAATTATGCACTTCAATATCGTTTTCCAATGTTGTGGCAATGTGTCTGGCGTCATCTTTTCCGCACCATTTGGTTTCGGCGCTGTGTTTAAGCGGAATGCGCGAAAGCGTTGCCACACCGTGGTGACCCTTTTGCCCTGCTATGGCTTGGTGTTCATACCCAAGGTTGGTGAAAAAACTTTTGGGAAAGGCATCGGTTTCAACCTTAATTTCCTGAAGGCAAATAACATCAGGGCTTTCAAGTTCAATTAACTGTTCAACAATGGCGAGGCGGGCGCGTACAGAATTAATATTCCAACTGGTAATTTTGATCATAAATACTCAACTTTTAAAATGTGATTTTGAGGAATTTATAGGTAACCGAGCTGTCTTACAATAAGAAACGCCCGACCAAGGGGGGGCAAGGTCGGGCGTAAACACGTTCGTCACGCGTTCCGGTGGTCGGCTGAAATATCAGGGGAAATGTTTCAGCGAGGGTAATTGACCACCTTACAATACAGATAGGACTAAAGTTGAAAAAGACAAGGGCAGGTGGAAAACTATCTTCGTCTGCTTCGTCTGGCGAGGTTACCTCTGGGGTCGTCAAACTCCCACAGGTCGTGGCTTAGCTCGGTGTTAAACTCAATATTATTCATAGTAACTATGGTTAACATTCCTTGGGCATCAATAACCTGCCAAGCCCTAAGCTCTAACTCTTGATCGTCATGTTGGCTAAACATAAGGTTAAGCGAGCCTTGTTGCGGGTTTTCAGGGTCGCTGGCGGTAACGGCCAATATGTTCATACCATTTTCTTCAACACGGGTAGAAACCGTGGTGTGGCTGTTAAAATTAACTTCTTCAGCTAAAAGCAGTGCTAACGGTGTATCGTTAACAGGCCATTTGGTTATTTGACCAATGTCATAATCAATCATGTTTAAAATATTGCCATCGCTAACAATTAAAAGCGGTACCTCGCCCTCATATTCAAATCTAATTCTGCCGGGGCGTTCAAAATGAACAGTGCCTTTGGCGGTGCTACCGTTTGCCCCGTGTTGTATAAAACCAGCCTTTAGGGTTCTGATGGAATTTAGATAGGCTCGCACTTCATCTAAAGTTTTGGCATCTTCTTGGGCAAAGGTTATGGGTGCAAGTGGCACCTCTACGCTCTCTATTGGATCTAAAACACTTTCTTCGCCATCTTGCGCATAGGCGTGGTGCCCTGTGGGGCTAGTGGGGCTAACCACAAGCACTAGGAGCAAAATAGCAAATATTTGAAACAAGTTTTTCAAAACAATCTCTTTTTATATTTTAAGTTATTTGAAGCACGGACAAAAATTATGGACAAAAATTAAGGCTAAAGTCTGACTGCCATCATAAACACCACTATAATAAAACTAATTTGGCCTATTCTGGCTGTTCAGGAACAAGAATTTCTCTTTTGCCCGCATGGTTGGCACTACTAATAATTTGGTTGTCTTCCATTTCTTCTATTAGCCCTGCGGCACGGTTATAGCCAATGCGTAGTCTGCGCTGGATATAGCTTGTTGACGCTTTCCTGTCACGTAGCACAATATCTACCGCCTTGTCATACAGCTCGTTACCTGTGCTGCTTTTTGTTGGTGAAAGCGGGTCGTCATAACCCTCTTCAGGCTCTTCCGTTACCTCTGATAAATATTCAGGAACGCCCTGTTTTTTCAAACTGGCAACAACGGCCTCAACCTCACCATCACTAACAAACGGGCCGTGGGCGCGTGTTACTAGCCCGCCACCAGCTTTATAAAGCATGTCGCCCTTGCCCAACAACTGTTCTGACCCTGATTCACCTAAAATAGTGCGGCTATCAATTTTTGATGTCACCTGAAAAGCAAGGCGGCTGGGAAAGTTTGCTTTAATTGTACCGGTTATTACATCAACCGATGGGCGCTGTGTCGCCATAATTACATGAATACCTGCGGCGCGTGCCTTTTGCGCCAAGCGTTGCACCGCAACCTCAACATCCTTACCCGCAACCACCATCAGGTCTGCCATTTCATCAATTATAACTACAATTAATGGCATTGGCTCGGTTTCTAGCTCTTGGGTTTCAAATATGGGTTGTCCCGTTTCTTTATCAAACCCTGTTTGTATCTCTCGTGCTAGGTTTACACCCTTTTTCTTGGCCTCAGTTGCTAGTGTGTTATAGGCAGAAATGTTGCGAACATTAAGCTTGGCCATAAGTTCATAGCGTATGTCCATTTCACGAGTTGCCCATTTTAAGGCAACAACGGCCTTTTTAGGCTCTGTTACTACTGGGGTTAACAGGTGCGGAATACCGTTATATACAGACAGTTCCAACACTTTGGGGTCGACCATAATAAAGCGACACTCGGCAGGTGTTAGCTTGTACAACAAAGATAATATCATAGTGTTAAGACCAACGGACTTACCAGAACCGGTGGTACCCGCAACCAATAAATGCGGCATTGAGGCCAGATCAGCAATAACAGGCGAGCCGCCAATATCTTTTCCTAAAACTATAGGAAGCTTGGCTTTAGAGTTTTCGTAATCCTCAGACGCTAATAATTCATGTAAGAAAACCATCTCTCTGCTGGTGTTGGGCAGTTCAATACCAATGGCGTTGCGCCCCGGCACTATGGCAACCCTTGCTGATACCGCGCTCATAGAGCGGGCAATGTCGTCAGCCAAGCCAATAATTCTAGATGATTTTGTTCCCGGTGCTGGCTCTAGCTCATAAAGGGTTACAACAGGCCCCGGGTTAACGCTTATAATTTCACCCTTTATGCTAAAGTCGTCTAGCACACTTTCTAACATACGGGCGTTTTGCTCAAGGGCGGCATTGTTAATGTTTTTATCAGCCTTGTTGCCCTTGGGTTTTGTTAACAGGTTAAGTGCGGGCAGTTTAAACCCTGTGTAGTCGCCAAGATCCATGCTGGTTTGCTGTTCTTTTGTTGCTCTTTTGCCTTTGGCGGCTTTCTTTTGTGTGCCAATAGATCGTTTAATTGTCGCGGTATCTGTTTCTTTTGCTTTTTTGGGCTCTTTGCGGGTTTTTATGGTTGGGCTTGCGCTTTCTGCAACCTCACGACCCAAGGCTTTTAGGGTTAAAACATAAGGAAGCTTAGCTACATATATACTTGTTTTGGCTGAACAAAGCCCAACACTGCGACATACATACCTGTACAGCCGAGATGAAACCGCCAGTAATGCCGCGGCTATTAAGCCAAAAACAATAACCACAGAGAAC
>DAOWAS010000052.1 GCA_030634465.1 Alphaproteobacteria bacterium
GCAAGTGCAATTCCATGGAACGCGCTCAAGGCTGTTTTTATTCTTGGCTCTCTGTTGCTTCAATTTTACTTAATTTGCCCTGATGCTGCGCCATTAAATAGGTAAAGGCAACATATGCGGCAACATTTTGGGTTAACTGTTCTGGGTCAACCTTATCCAAGGTGTCATCAGCAGTGTGGTGCAAATCGAAATAACGAGTACCGTCTTGGTATAGATTAGCCACAGGCATGCCAATGGCCCGTAGCGGGCTAATATCTGGTCCGCCGCCAGCTTCATTACCAGTGTGTTCAATGCCGAGTGGCTTTAGAACTGCGGCAATTTCAGCCATAGCGGGCAGGGCTTGCTCGCGAACGTTAGTTGCAAATGCATAAATACGGTCTGCACCAAAGTCGCTCTCAGCACCAATGATAAGGTTATCTAGGTTATCACGGTGTTGTTCCATATATGCTTTTCCGCCAAAAAGACCAATTTCTTCTGCGGCAAATGCTATAACACGAATAGTGCGTCTTGGTGCGTTAGGCAGGTCGGCTATCATTTTACCTACGGCCATGGTTATGGAAACCCCAGCACCATCATCAATAGCACCAGTGCCAAGATCCCAACTGTCTAAATGCCCGCCAATGATGACAATTTCTTCAGGGGTTTCACTGCCAGTAATTTCGCCAATAACATTTTGGGTTATAAACTCACCATCAAAACTGTTTTCCATGTTCAGGGCTACAGTTACAGGCTTACCGCGCTCAAACTGTCTTTCCATTACGTCAGCATCTGGGTTGGAAAGGGCGGCGGCAGGAATTCTGGTTACATCATCAGCATAACGCATCATGCCAGTGTGTGGCACACGGTGGTTGTCAGTACCGATAGAGCGAATAATAATTGCAATGGCACCTTTTTTTGCCGCCTCAACAGCGCCGGTGGAGCGGGCAGGAACTGCCTTGCCATAACCAGAGCCATTTTGCGCACGTTCCATGCGGTTAGAAATAAACACTATTTTGCCATCAGCAGCACCTTCAGGTGCGTTTTTCAAATCATCAAGTGTAGCAAAATGAATTACTTCAGCCTCAATCCCGCCATCTGGTGTACCCACGCTATGGCCTAATGATGTGATGTGCATTGGTTGTGGATAGGGGCTTATAATGCTGGCCTCGGCCTTGCCACGTAACCAGCGTGGCACTGTAACAGGCTCGGTATATACCTTGTCAAAACCTAGGGTTTCAAACTTGTCTATTGCCCAAGCAATTGAACGTTTCTCATTTTCAGAGCCAACCATGCGAGGGCCAATTTCTGTGGTCAGGCTTTCTAATAGCTCATATGCCACATTTTCATTTAAGGCATTGTCCCTAAGGGTTTCTGCTGTTTTTATTTCATCTTGTGTGAATGTTTGTTCAGCTTTGTCACAGGCAGATAAAAAAACTAAACTACCTAATGCTATGGCTAATAGAGGGTGTTTCATGCTGTCGTCCTTTTGTTGAAAAAAACAAGACTAAAGGATTAAGACATAATTGGTCATATTACCAGTAAAGACATTTATTTGGTTTGAATTTCTGCAAGTTTAATGGTGTTCAGGTTTTCCATTCTTGCAACCTCTTCTTCGTTAAGCTCGCGAGCAGGGCGTTCGTTTTCTTTTTCAACCCTGTCCACAACAATGGTGTAGCCCGTAGCTTCTTTGGCTTTGTACATGTTTTTATCAGCTAATTTAACAAGGTCTTTTGCCTCAATATGCACCGCAGGGCCAGACTGCGCTATGCCTGTGCTAATGGATAAATCTTTATTGCCGACAATTTCAGCAAAGTCAGTGTTCAGTCTTTCACAAAAAACCGTAGCGGCTATCAGGTCAGTGTTCGGCATAATTATGCAAAACTCGTCACCACCATATCTCGCGGCACTGTCCGTATCTCTCAGGTTCAGGTTAATGGCCTCAGCCAGTTGCTTTAAAATCTTGTCACCTGCCAAGTGACCATCTTTGTCATTCAGCTTTTTAAAGCCATCCAAGTCCATATAAACAAGCGATACCTGGTGGTTGTAGCGTTTTGAAAGCCCAAGGGTTTTGTTCAGATCGTCATAAAATGCTCGTTGGTTTTGCAGACCAGTTAGGGGGTCATGCAATGCTAGCTGGGCTAGTTCACGGGTGCGTTCTTTTATTGTTGCTTCCAAGCCCTTGGCGTGGTTTTCCAAAACCTCTTTACCCACTTCAATTTCGGCGGTTAGCGAGCGAATGTAGGTGTCAAACACCAAACCAATATCAAACGACAATAGCCGCTCTAGCCCTTCAACGGCTTTGCCGCAATCACTTTTGTCTTCTTCACTCATGTAAAAATCATTGATAGCCGAAACCAAAATTTCATTCAGGGTTTGCATGCCGCACAAATACAGCTTTGGTGAAACCCCAATGCGCTTATGCACCAAACCAATGCGTAAGCGTGAGGACACGTAAGTCATGTCATAGGTGCCGCCGAAAAGGCTATGGATATAATTAACCATCGAGCCCTGCAAACGAACTAAGGTATCGGCATCGCCAATAAGCAGCTCAATATCTTTTATTTTAGTTTGCTCATCATAAAACGCCTCAACCAAAAATGGGGTGTTAAGAGAAATATAGTCCGCGCATTTATTTAACGCTTTTTCATGGGCAGGAGTTATTTTCAGAATTTCCTTACGACTGACAATCTCTTGTTCGGTCATGCCCATTTGCTCGCTCAGGGTGCGGCTAATAAGCTTAAGGTCGCTAAAATTGGCTTTGTCTGGTGAAATGTCCATGTTTTGCTCTTGTTTTGAGGTTTGTTTCAAAACAACCATATAGAGCAATGTTTAATAAAAGCTATACGATACAGCCTATGGTGGCACTTCTTTGAAAACTAGTTTAGCCAGCCATCAAGAGCATCAAGGGCAATGCCCGCAATGATAGGGCGACGTTCAGCCTTACGCTTCTTTTTCTGTCCCTTTACATGCACCAATGGTGGCAACAGACCAAAATTTATGTTCATGGGCTGAAAACTGTGTTTTTCACTAATTATATGCCCACCAGTAATGTGGTGTATTAAGGCGCCGTGGGCGGTCTCCACTGGTGGGGCGGTTATGGTTTCACCCTTGTGCTGTGCGGTGGCAAAACGCCCTGCCATCAGGCCCATTGCCGCACTTTCCACATAACCCTCAACACCGGTAATTTGCCCCGCAAACCTAATGCGTGGGTCGGCCTTTAGGCGCAATTGTGTGTCTAAAAGCTTGGGTGAGTTTAAAAATGTGTTTCTGTGCAAACCGCCAAGGCGGGCAAATTGTGCTTCCTCAAGACCAGGAATGGTGCGGAATATCTCAGTTTGTAGGCCATATTTCAGCTTGGTTTGAAAACCCACCATGTTGTAAAGCGTGCCTAGCTTGTTGTCTTGGCGCAGTTGAATAACCGCATGGGGTTTAATATCGCTATTGGGGTTGGTCAGGCCAACTGGTTTCATGGGGCCAAAACGCAGGGTCTCAATGCCGCGGCTTGCCATTTCTTCAATGGGCATACAGCCTTCAAAAAATGGTGTGTCCTTTTCCCAGTCGTGAAAACTGCCCTTGTCGCCTTCTAAAATAGCGGCAATAAATGTTTCATATTGTTCCTCAGTAAGCGGCAGGTTTATATAGTCTGCGCCTTCGCCTTTGTCATAGCGGCTTTGGAACCACGCTATGTCAAAATTTATACTGTCTTTATGGATAATTGGTGCAATGGCATCAAAAAACGCCAGTTGCCCTTCGCCAGTTAGCTTAATTATGGCCTCACTCAGGGCAGGGGATGTTAATGGGCCAGTGGCAATAATTACATTGTCCCAGTCTTTTGGCGGCAGGCCATCAATTTCGCCGCGCTCAACGGTAACCAAGGGGTGGTTGTTTAGGGTGGCTGTTATGTCGTCAGAAAAAGCGTCACGATCAACCGCTAGGGCAGAGCCCGCAGGAACCTTGTGCTTATCACCCATCGCCATAATAAGCGAGTTCATGCGGCGCATTTCTTCATGCAACAGGCCAACGGCGTTATTCTCAAAGTCGTCTGAACGGAACGAGTTTGAACAAACCAGTTCTGCCAACCCTTCGCCTTGGTGGGCGGGGGTGGTGTTTGTGGGGCGCATTTCATGCAATATCACTGGTACGCCAGCCTCAGCCAACTGCCATGTGGCCTCAGACCCTGCTAATCCGCCGCCAATAACGTGAACGGGCTTTTTATTATCTTTAATATCCATGTGGCTTCACTTAAGGAAAAGCCAAAGCATTGTCAATGTATAGAAAAAACTGAAGTTTATAACTTGAACCAACAGAAAAAATGAATAGCCTGTTTGAAACAGGTTTTAGGGAGCAACACATGACAAAATTAAACAAACGTGAGTTTTTAAAATTATCAACCATTGGTGCCAGCGCATTAGCTACAGGTGCGTTAGCCGCAGGTGGCTTGATTTCAACCGCCTCAGCGTTTGATTTGCCTGAGGGCAAAACCCTAAGCACCATGCTAGACGATGTTACGCCCATTAGCGTGACGGAGCGCTTGGCAAGGGTAGAGCAAGCACAGCGTTTGATGGCTGAAAATGACATTGCCGCCATAATTTTAGAGCCGGGCAGTGCTATGGATTATTTCACTGGCATTAGCTGGTGGCGGTCAGAACGCTTAACCGCCATTGTCATTCCGCAAAATGGCGAGGTCGGCGTTGTTACCCCGCATTTTGAAGAACCAAGTGTGCGTGAAAGCATGAGTTTCGGCGACGATGTGCGCCCGTGGCACGAACACGAAAACCCCTTTGACAAGGTTGCAGGCATTTTGGCTGACAGGGGCATTACCAGTGGTAAAATTGGTGTTGAAAAAACGGTTAGATATTTCGTGGTTGATGGCTTGGAACATGCCATGCCTAACATGACCGTTACCTCAGCAACCCCTGTGACCCTTGGTTGTCGTATGTTCAAATCAGCGCACGAGCTATCATTAATGCAAAAGGCCAATGACATTACCTTGGCGGCATACAAACATGTTTATAGCCAAATAAAACTGGGCATGACCCCAAGTGATATTGGCGCGCTGATGCACAGCACGCAGAGATCACTAGGTGGTAGCGACACTTGGGCGCTTATTTTGCTTGGCGAGGCTAGTGCCTACCCACACGGGTCTGGTCAACCACAAATGGTGCGTGAAAACGAAGTGGTGTTAATGGATTGTGGTTGTTCTGTTCATGGTTATCAAAGCGACATTTCCCGCACCTTTACCTTTGGCACACCCAGCCAGCACCAACGCGATGTTTGGGACTTGGTAAAACAAGGCCAAGAAATTGTCATGGAAACCGCGCAAATTGGCACTCCTGCAGGCCGAGTGGACGATGCTGTGCGAAAACTATATGAAAGCCACGGCTACGGCCCTAATTATAAAACACCGGGTTTGCCCCACCGCACTGGCCACGGCATTGGCATGGACGGTCATGAAATGATAAATTTTGTCAGGGGCGAAGAAACTCAGCTAAAAGCTGGCATGTGTTTTTCTAACGAACCGGGCTTGTATATTTATGGCTCGTTCGGGGTGCGCTTAGAAGACTGTTTGTATATGACAGATGCAGGGCCAAAACTGTTCACTCAACTGTCGCCATCAATCGACAAGCCATTTATTTAGCTCACGGGTATTTAGCTTGCACCTAGGTGCTTCGCTAACCCTGCGCATACGCCTCGTATTAACTCGGACGGGCATGCGCCCTACGTTACTCAGTTCCTATTTCAACAGAAGAATTGGTAAAAAACTGGAAGCCGCTAGGCTGACCGTGGCTAATGCCACGCACCTCGTAGCTGTTAGCGGGCACTTGTGTCAGCTAACTAGCGTGAGAGACTTTAGAAAGTATCATCTTAGCTATTTCGTGGGGAATGATCTGATGAAAACGGCTGATGGTTTGTGACCAGTTTTTTAACAAGTCACGTCCTTGAACTGAACCTGTTTCAGCTACATGTTTTTCTATCAAGCGCTTTAGCTGTGCTGACCAATAGCCCTCTGTTAGGGGTTGCACATTAACGCTGTCGGGGTTCAGCTTGCGGTCTATCAGCGATTTTTCCGCCAAAATAAATGCCGTGCCGCCGGTCATTCCTGCGGCAAAATTATCGCCAACTTCGCCCAAAATAACCGCAATGCCGCCTGTCATATATTCACAGCCGTTTGCTCCGCACCCTTCAACCACCACTTCTGCGCCAGAGTTTCGCACCGCAAAACGTTCCCCCGCCTGTCCGCGCGCAAACAATTGCCCTGATGTGGCGCCGTATAGCACCGTGTTGCCAATAATGCTGTTTTGTTCTGCGCGTATGTTGGCTTTTGGCGATGGTTTTACCACTATCAAACCACCAGATAAGCCCTTGCCCACATAGTCGTTAGCATCGCCCGTGACCACTAGTTTTAAGCCACGCACGGCAAACGCACCAAGCGACTGCCCCGCCGAACCCTTTAAGTTTAGGGTTAAGTGATCCTCTGCCAGTTCAGCATTGCCAAAACTGTCTAACATGCGTGATGAAATGTGGGTACCAACCGAGCGCTGTGTATTTTCCACATCGTATGAAAGGTTTAGTTTTTCATCTGTTTCTAAAAACCCAGCTTCTAGAAATGATGTTACGTGTTGCAGGATATGATCGTCCAAGGTTTCAGGCACTTCATTGCGGGTTTTAATGGTGCAAATGCGGGCATCATGGCCGCTATCAACACGGGCCAGAATCGGGTTCAGGTCAAGATCATCCAACCTTGGGTCACCTTTTGATATTTGCCGCAACAGCTCGGTGTGGGAAATTATCTCTTCCAAGTTTTTAGCCCCAAGTTTGGCTAAAATATCTCTAACCTCGCCCGCTATTAGCGTGAACAGGTTAATAACCTTTTCGGGACTGCCTGCAAACTTTTGTCGTAATGCTTCATTTTGCGTGCAAATGCCCACGGGGCAGGTGTTGCTTTGGCATTGCCGCACCATCAAACAACCCATAGCAATAAGCGACGCCGTGCCAATGGCAAATTCCTCAGCCCCCAACATGGCCGCAATGACAATGTCACGACCAGTTTTAATGCCGCCATCAACCCGCAGTTTTACCTTGTGGCGCAAACCGTTAAGGGTCAGCACTTGGTTAACCTCAGCCAAGCCCATTTCCCACGGAATGCCCGCATATTTGAGGCTGGTTAGGGGGCTGGCACCTGTGCCGCCGTTACCGCCAGAAATGTGAATAACATCGGCTTTTGCTTTTGCCACCCCTGCGGCAATGGTGCCAATGCCGCTAGATGCCACAAGTTTTACGCACACTTTTGCTTTTTGGTTTATTTGCTTCAGGTCATAAATAAGCTGGGCTAAATCCTCAATAGAATAAATATCATGGTGGGGCGGCGGTGAAATTAAGGTCACGCCAATGGTCGAATGGCGCAGTTTGGCAATTAATGGCGTTACCTTAAAGCCAGGCAATTGCCCACCTTCACCGGGCTTTGCCCCTTGGGCTACTTTAATTTCAATTTCATCGCACGCTTTTAAATATTCCGCCGTAACCCCAAACCTGCCTGATGCCACTTGTTTGATGTTTGAATTGGCACTGTCGCCACCGTCGCGGTGCTTAAATCGCGCTGGGTCTTCGCCACCTTCGCCAGATGCCGCCTTGGCACCAATGCGGTTCATGGCAATGGCTAGGGTTTCGTGGGCTTCTGGCGACAATGCCCCTAGTGACATTGACGGTGTTACAAAGCGTTTTCTAATTTCCTCGGCGCTTTCAACGCTGGTTTTGGTAATGGCTTTTGCGCCTGTTTCAAAGCCCAAAATATCGCGCAAATGCACAGGGGGCTGTTGCCTCAAATGCTTTAAATATTGCCGATAAGTTTTTTCACTGCCGCTTGATGCCGCCGATTGTAGCAAATGAATACTGGTGGCATCGTTAGCATGGGTTTCGCCCCGTGCACGCAGGCTATATGTACCACCCACGGGCAGGGAAGCCACGGGAGCTGCCCATGCTTTTCTATGTTGTTCTAAAACGCTTGAGCGTATGCCGGGCAAGCCAATTCCTGATAATTTTGAGGTAAGGCCGGGGAAAAACTCATTAACCAAAGCCCGTGACAGTCCTAAAGCTTCAAAATTCATGGCGCCACGGTAGCTGTTAATAACCGATATGCCCATTTTAGACATGATCTTTAAAAGCCCTTCATTGACCGCTTTTTTATAGTTGCCAATGGCTTCGTTAACGCTCATTTCGCCAAACAGCCCTTGGGCGTGGCGATCCATTATTGCGTCTTGGGCTAAATATGGGTTCACGGTTGATGCCCCCACGCCAATTAGCACCGCAAAATAATGGGTGTCCAAGCATTCGCCAGAACGCACGTTCAGGCTGGCAAATGTGCGCAGACCTTCGTTAATCAGGTGGGTGTGTACGCCTGATGTGGCTAAAATCATGGGTACAGGAACTTGCTCGCCACAAGTGGCAATGTCTGACAAGAAAATGTGCCGTGCGCCATCACGAATAGCCTCAGCCGCTTCGTTTTTAATGCGCGCCAGTGCTAAGCTCAGCGTTCCTGCCTCTTCACTTTTTATAAATGTGCAATCGATAGTAACTGCGACATCTTTAAAATGGTGATGCAACAAACGGTATTCGCGATTTGTCATTACAGGGCTGTCTAGGTTAAGCACTTTTTCTTCGGGCTTGCGCTCATTCAGCACGTTTACAAAGTTGCCAAAGCGGGTGGTTAAGCTCATTACCCCTTTTTCACGCAAGCTATCCAACGGCGGGTTGGTAACTTGGGAAAAACCTTGCCTGAAATAATGCGACAGGTTGCGATATTTTTTTGATAAAACCGCAGGTGGGGTATCGTCCCCCATTGAGCCAATGGCTTCTTTAGCGCCTAGAACCATAGGGTGCAGAACCTGTTCCATGTCCTCATAACTAATGCCATATGTTTTTTGACGGCGTAGCAGGTTGGTATAGTCGCGCGGTTCAGGCTCAGGCGGGTCTTGGGTTTCAATGTCGGCAATGGTGTAAAACCCCTCAATCCAGTCTACGTAAGGCGTCATGCTTGCCAGCAGTTCTTTAACCTGTTTTTCTTTGTAAAGCTTGCCTTCCTCTAAGTTGATGGCAATCATTTCACCAGGGCCTAAACGACCTTTTTCTATTACGTCTTTTTCGTTTATTGGCACCATGCCAGCCTCAGACCCAAGGCACAGCAAATTATCTTTGGTATGCACATAGCGAAGCGGCCTTAGGCCATTACGGTCACTGCCGCCAATTACCCATTTGCCATCACACGCCGCAATTGCCGCAGGGCCGTCCCACGGCTCAATAACCGAATTGCAATAATCATACATAGCGCGCTGGTTGGCAGGAATTTCCACGTCGCTAGTGCGGGCATTGGGCATTAGCAACAATTTAGCCTTGGGGGCAATGCGCCCTGCTTGAATAAGCACTTCAAAAACACTGTCCAACGCGGCACTGTCTGATGCATTTGGTGGTATTACAGGTTTTATGTCTATTGAGCGTTTTTTAAAAGCAATAGAGGCCATTTTCATTTCATGAATTTGCATCCAACGCTTGTTACCGCGCAGGGTGTTTATTTCGCCATTATGTGCCAACACCCTAAACGGTTGCGCTAACCACCATTGGGGAAATGTGTTTGTTGAATAGCGCTGATGATAAACCGCAAAATTTGTAACAAAGCCTGCGTCCATAAGGTCGGGGTAAAATGTAGACAGCTGTTCGGCCAAAAACAGCCCCTTATAGACAATACTGCGGGTGGACAATGAGCAAACATACAGGTTGTTAATTTGCGCATTACGAGCCGCACTTTCAATACGCCGTCTTATTAGGTAAAGGTCGCGTTCAAAGGCATCATCATCCAAGCCAGAGTTGTTAGCCACCATAATTTGTTCAATTTCAGGGCGGGTTTCTTGGGCTTTGTCGCCAACAATTGAAATGTCCACAGGCACACGGCGCCAACCATAAATATTATAACCAAAGCGGCGTATTTCACTCTCAATAATGGTGCGGCAGTGTTCTTGCGCCGCCAGGTCAGTGCGGGGCAGAAAAACCATGCCCACAGCAAGGTTGTTTTTAAGGGGTTTGTGACCAGTGCGCTCAACATGCTTTTTGAAAAACTGTTGCGGAATGCCAACCATAATTCCTGCGCCGTCGCCAGTTTTGCCGTCGGCATCTACAGCACCCCTGTGCCAGACAGACTTTAAGGCCTCAATTGCTTTTTCCAACACGGTGCGTGATACCACGCCATCAATACTGGCAACCAGACCAACGCCGCAGGCGGCATGCTCGTCCATTGGGTCGTAAAGACCAAAAGCCTTGGGCGGCTGAGAGCCATCAGCGTGATATTCAGGGTTTTTACTCATGCATCTATAAGCCCGTGTTTTATGGGGGCGAAATAATCAGCACCAAGTTCGTCAATGGGGTCGTCGTCCACCTTTGACAAAAACGCGTGAATATCGCGAGCGGCATCACGACCATCTTTAATGGCCCAAACAACCAGTGATGGCCCCCGTGAAATGTCGCCTGCGGCAAAAACCCCGTCCATGCTGGTGGCGGAACTGTTTTTGGCTATTTCAACTGTTCCCCAAGGGGAAGTTTTAAGCTCAGGTGCTGAGAAGTTCTTTGGCAGGTCTTCAGCTTCAAACCCCAAGGCGGTTATGACCATGTCGGTGGCTAGATTAAATTCTGAATTGGTAATGGGTGAGGGGCTTTGTCTGCCATTTTCGTCAGGCTTAGCCACTCGTGGCTTACCCAGTTCCATTTTTTGCGCCACCGTGGTGGTGATATGTTTATCGCCCTCAAATTCTATTGGGGCGGACAGCCAAATAAACTTAACCCCTTCTTCCATGGCGTTTTGCACTTCCATGGCTGAGCCTGGCATGTTGGCATGGTCGCGGCGGTACAGACATTGCACCGACGATGCATCTTGGCGAATGGCAGTGCGCACGCAGTCCATAGCAGTGTCGCCACCACCAATGACCACAATGTTTTTGCCCTTAGCGTTCAAACTGCCATCAGCAAACGCCGCGACCTTATCGCCTAAGCCAATTTTGTTGGCGGCGGTTAGGTAATCCATCGCGGCAACTATGCCGTTTTTATCAGCACCTTTTTCGCTTAACTTGCGTGCTTTATATGTGCCAGTGGCTATTAGCACTGCTGAGTGTTTATCACGCAGGTCTTTCATAGTGGCTTGCACTCCAACCTCAAAATTTAAGTGGAATGTAACACCAGACGCAACCAGCCGTTCAACACGGCGTGCTACAATGTCTTTCTCTAATTTAAATTCAGGAATACCGTACACCAACATGCCGCCCGCACGGTCATAGCGGTCATAAATATGCACTTCGTAGCCATAGCGGCGCAGGCGTTCAGCCGCCGCCAAGCCCGCAGGGCCAGCGCCAATAATGCCCACACTGCCAGCACGTTTTTTGCCAATGGTAATGGGTTCAACCCATCCTTGATTGAAGGCCTCGTCGGTTAATGACTTTTCCACAGCACCAATGGTGACCGAGCCAAAGTCCTTTTCAATGACACACGACCCTTCGCATAATTTATCCTGAGGGCAAATGCGACCGCAAATTTCAGGCATGGAATTGGTTGCGGCTGAAAGCATATATGCTTCTTGCGTGCGCCCCTCGGCGGCAAGGCGCAGCCAGTCTGGAATGTTGTTAGATAAGGGACAGCCAGTTTGGCAAAATGGAACCCCGCACTGCGAGCAACGCTCAGCCTGTTTGGTTAATTCATCCACAGGCCACGGTTGGTAAATTTCCATAAAGTCGCCCTTGCGCTTAATGGCTGAGCGCTTTTCAGGCTTTTTCTGTAGGGACTTTATAAAACCAAGCATGCGTTGTCATTCTCTCCAATATGAACAAATAATACATCAGTAAAAACAAAGGAAAGATGAACAAACTACCGCTTTCTTGTGCCATTAGTTTAATCTAATATAGAGGAAAGTTTTGGATTTTGCAAAACTAGACAGGTTTTAGGATGTTTTTAAGGAACTGTCCTGTGTAGCTTTTTTTGGCTTTAGCAATGTCTTTTGGCGTGCCAGTGGCAATAATTTTACCACCACGGTCGCCACCCTCAGGGCCGATGTCGATAATATGATCGGCGCATTTTATCACTTCTAAATTATGTTCAATAACCAAAACTGTGTTGCCACCATCTACCAGTTCTTGCAACACTTCCAACAGGTGTTTTATGTCTTCAAAATGCAGACCTGTGGTTGGTTCGTCCAAAATATAAAGGGTTTTACCTGTGGAGCGTTTGGCTAGCTCTTTAGATAGCTTAACGCGCTGTGCCTCGCCACCAGACAGGGTTGTGGCGCTTTGACCAACCTTAATGTAGCCCAAACCAACACGCTCTAACATGGCTAGTTTGTCGCGCACACTAGGCACAGCTTTGAAAAACTTAACCCCGTCTTCAACGGTCATGTGCAACACGTCGGCGATGGATTTTCCTTTAAACTTAACTTCCAACGTTTCGCGGCTATAGCGCGAGCCATGACATTGGTCACACTCAACATAAACATCGGGCAAAAAGTGCATTTCAATTTTTATCATGCCATCGCCTTGGCATGCTTCGCACCTGCCGCCCTTGACGTTAAAAGAAAAACGCCCGGGCTTGTAGCCACGCGCACCTGCCTCGGGCAGGCCTGCGAACCATTCACGAATGGGGGTAAATGCCCCTGTGTAGGTGGCGGGGTTTGAACGTGGGGTGCGGCCAATTGGGCTTTGGTCAATGTCGACAATTTTGTCGATAAATTCTAACCCTTCAATTTTTTTATGTTTGCCGGGAACGTGGCGTGCGTTGTTTAGGTGGCTAGCCACGGCTTTATACAATGTTTCAATAATAAGTGTAGATTTGCCCGAGCCTGATACCCCTGTAACACAACAAAAAGTGCCAAGGGGAATGCTGGCGTTTACATTACGCAAGTTATTTGCCGATGCCCCTTCAATGGTAATAAACTGACCAGGTTTGCCCTTGCGCCATGTTTGCGGTGTGGGAATTTGTTTTTTGCCTGATAAATATTGCCCAGTTAGGCTGTTTTTATTGGCAATAACCTGTTTGGGTGTGCCGCAAGCCACCACTTCGCCGCCATGCTCGCCCGCACCGGGGCCCATGTCGATAACATAATCGGCGGTGCGAATGGCATCTTCGTCGTGCTCAACCACAATGACCGTATTGCCAAGTTTTTTAAGGTTGATAAGGGTTTCCAACAAGCGCTCATTATCGCGCTGATGCAGGCCGATTGAGGGTTCATCAAGCACATATAAAACACCTGTTAAGCCCGAACCAATTTGGCTGGCAAGGCGAATGCGCTGGCTTTCACCACCTGAAAGTGTGCGAGATGAGCGTGATAGTGATAAATAATCCAAGCCCACATTGTTTAGAAAGCCCAAGCGGTCTTTAATTTCACGTAAAATACGCTCAGCAATTTCGCTTTGTTGTTTGCTTAGTTCGCTATCTAACTGGTTGAACCAGTTCAGCACATCAACAATTGAAAGTGCGGTTATTTCGCTAATGTGTTTGCCGTTAATTTTAACCGCCAATGCTTCTGGTTTAAGGCGGTGTCCTTTACAGCTTACGCATCTGGTTTTGGTTTGATATTTAGACAACTCGTCGCGCATCCAGTTGCTGTCGGTTTCGCGCCAACGGCGTTTAATATTGCCAATAACCCCTTCAAAGGGTTTAACCACCTCATACTTACGCTTGCCGTCGTTATAGCTCATGGTTATGTCTTGCCCATCAGAGCCATATAGAATGACATTTTGTGCCTTTTCAGGAAGGCTGTTCCATGTGGCATCAACGGAAAAACCATAGTGATTGCCAAGAGCAGCTAAGGTTTGTTTATAATATGGCGCGTCAGACTTTGACCACGGGTGAATGGCACCATTTGACAAGGCCTTGTCGCCATCAGGCACCACAAGGGCAGGGTCGAAATAAAGCTTTGTGCCCAAGCCATCGCATTGGGGGCAGGCACCAAATGGGTTGTTAAATGAAAATAGCCTTGGTTCAATTTCTTCAATAGTAAAACCAGAAACAGGGCAGGCGAACTTTGCTGAAAATAACATGCGGCCATCATCGTCAAAGGTACTAGTACCGTCGCCACTAGTGCCATCAGGCATTTTTTCACCGTCACGACCAGCAAACTCTAGCACCGCCAAGCCGTCAGATAAGTTTAGTGCGGTTTCAAAGCTGTCGGCTAAGCGAGTTTCCAAACCATCACGCACCACCAAGCGGTCAACCACCACGTCAATGTCGTGCTTGAACTTTTTATCTAGATCAGGCACCGCATCAAGCTCATAAAACTCGCCGTCCACCTTAACCCGTTGGAAGCCCTTTTTCATCAGCTCGGCAAAGTCTTTTTTATATTCACCCTTGCGACCACGCACAATTGGCGCCAGTAAATAGCCCCTTGTGCCATTAGGTAGGGCAATAACCTTATCCACCATTTGGCTTATGCTTTGGCTGGTAATGGGCAGCCCTGTTGCGGGCGAGTAGGGAACACCAACCCTAGCCCACAGCAAACGCAAATAATCGTAAATTTCAGTAACCGTGCCAACGGTTGAGCGTGGGTTGCGCGAGGTGGTTTTTTGCTCAATAGAAATAGCAGGGGACAGGCCAGCAATAGGGTCAACATCGGGATTTTGCATTAGCTCTAAAAACTGGCGGGCATAGGCAGACAGGCTTTCAACATAGCGACGCTGCCCCTCAGCATAAATGGTGTCAAACGCCAGTGACGATTTGCCCGAACCTGACAAGCCCGTGATGACAACCA
>DAOWAS010000101.1 GCA_030634465.1 Alphaproteobacteria bacterium
CAGCATCATCACGAATTCTTAAATTTGACAACTGTGGCTCCAATCCATTACCCGGGTCATCGGGATCATCAGCATTATTACCCGCCGCCACAACTAAAAGACCGCCCCTATCAATTACAATAGCTGGGTTTGTCAGTGCATACACTTCGGTCGCATTTGGATCGGAGGTGGAGCCACCTTCATCAAAACCAAAAGAAAGGTTAACCACTCTGACACCTTTATCCATTAAATAAGAATAAGGGTCGGAGAGATGAACAGTAGTTCCTCCCTGAGTGAAAACCTCCTTATAAACACCTGAGAAGAAATCCACAGCCAAAACATTGGCGCCAAAAGCAACACCGTGGGTATCCACATCATTTTTCACACCTGCCGCAACCACTGCAACGGCCTGACCATGAGGATCGGTAGAGCTAGCATCTTCGGGAGGAAATAGCGCATCGTAAATGGCAACATTAGCAGGATCTGCACCCAACGAACCAAAGCGGAAATTTATCTCGGAAGACGTAAAATCAAAGTTAAAATCTACAATACCAATAACCTGACCTGCGCCTGTGTAGCCCTCAGCATAAGCATATTCAGCGCCAATGGCACCTAACCCCCAACTAATATCAAATTCTGGTGTGCGAAAATCAGCCGGCTCGCTTACTGGCGGCGGCGGTGGGGGTGGTGGTGGCGGCGGTGCTGGGCTAGGGCTTGGCCTTGGATTGGTTGTGCCGCCGCAAGCAGAAACGGTCATCATTAAAGCAACCAGCAAACTTGTTTTACTTATTTTCAAAGCAACACTCCCAAACTGTAATGACCCAAAACAAAAAACCAATAATATTATTTGTTTTATTTAATCTCATTTCACGATAAGTATCTAGCACTAAAGGAATAAAGCAAGAAAATGTGAGAACATTGTGAACGAGCAAGAAAAACACCATAACCTGAACGACCTTTTGGACATTATGCGCGGGGCATTAGCCGCACTTGGTGGTTTCCTTATTCGTTTTGGTGGTCGTGTTACTTTTTTGTTTTTTGCTGGTAATTTTTATGGTGCGGACAGGTTAGGCACATTTGCCTATACCATTGCTATTGTTGAAACCATAGCCGCACTTTCCACCTTTGGTATGAAACGCTCGCTTTTCCCCGCATTAAAAGAAGCCAAATCCCATTCAGACGATGAGCGGCAAATTGCCTTTAGCGCCATTGCCCTAGCCACAATATTAGGTTTTAGCTTTGCCAGCATTTTAGCATTTGTGCTGTGGCCTGTTTTAGACATGCCTAATGGGGACACGCCTTTTTACCTGTTTGCCTTCACCATACCGCTACTATCTATGTCTGAGGTGTTCTTGTCGCTAACACGGCACCGCCGCAAAATAAAATATGAGGTCATATGCCGATCCATAGTAGAGCCATGGGCAATAATGAGCTTTTCAGTGGCCGCATATTTTGCAGGGCTACGTGAGGAAGGCATGCTTATGGCTTACTTTTTTGCCTTAAGCTTATCGCTTATTATTTCCATCATTGGCTTTTCAAAACTTTATAACGTTTTAGCCATGTTTAAGGCAGGTGTTAGCATTAAAGCCATTAAAACCCTGTTTGCATTTTCTGCCCCCACAGCAGTGGTTGAGGTTATTGCACTGGCATTTAGACGCATTGATATTTTCTTCCTTGGCATGTTCACCAGCGATGTTGTTGTCGGCATTTATTATGCCGCGCAAAACATTGCCACTCTGGTTGAGAAAATTCGCCATATATTTGACCCTATTTTAGCGCCCATTGTATCGCAAACCATGACCAGTCGTGGTCTAAAGGCGGCGGGAATTCAGCTAGAGCAAGTTTGCCGTGTAATATTTACCTTGCTTGCCATGCAAACACTGTTGCTTAGCTTTTTTGCCGAACCAATTTTAAATGGTATCGGTACGGGTATGGGCATTGGTGCCTTGGCACTTATTATTTTAATGATAGCTGAGGCCATTGATGGCAGTTTAGCCAGTGCAGAACTGCCAATTGTATTTGCCCACCCCCGCTTCAACCTTATATTGTCGGTAACAGGCATCAGCATTCATATTGCGGGGTGCTTGTTGCTTATTCCATTATATGGCGCGGTTGGGGCGGCGCTATCGTTGCTTATGGCATTAGTGGTGCTGAACATTTTAAGGCTGGCCTTTGCCAAGAAGTTCTTTGATATAAATATTCTTACACCACTTTATTATAAACCATTGGCCGCCCTTACCACCTCGGCACTTTGTTTGTATGGGGTTGATCGCTTTATCCTGCCCCTGCGTGAAGGTTTTTATTGGCCCATAGGTGTTGTCATGTGCATAGGGATTTATTTCGGGGTTCTGAAAATGCTGGGCATTAGCCAAGAAGAAAAAGACTTGCTCACAGGTTTTGGTAGCAAGCAGGCTTAATAGTAAATTATTTATAGCTCACGGCTGTTTTTTATCTCTCACGCTAGTTCGTTAACACGAACCGCTACGAGGTGCGGCACATAGGTGCCGGTCAGCCTATCGGCTTCCAGTTCTTTTTTAGCTCACGGCTGTCACAGGCATAAATGCCTGCTTCGCCTGCGCATACGCCTCGTATTAACTCGGACGGGCAGTGCGCCCTACGTTACTCAGCTCCTATTCCAACAGAAGAATTGGTACAAAAACTGGAAGCCGATAGGCTGACCGTGGCGAATGCCACGCACCTCGTAGCGGTTCGTGTCAACGAACTAGCGTGAGAGAGAGATAAAAAGTAAAACGGCCCCAAGTTTCCTTGGAGCCGTTTTAAATAATTCTAATTCGCGTAAGCTTTATTCAGCAGCGTCAGCCTCAACAGCATCAACAGTGCCAACACCATTAATGAAGTCTTCGGTCATGCGAAGAGCTTGATCGTCTGTATACTGTGCAGGTGGGTGCTTACAGAAGAAAGCTGATGGGCCTTCAATAATACCGCCTTCACCACGATCAAGAGCCAAACGACAGCAACGAACGCTATCAATTGAAACACCAGCAGAGTTAGGGCTGTCTTCAACTGAAAGTCTCATTTCCAAATTCATAGGCACATCGCCGAACAAACGACCTTCCATGCGAATGAAGCAAACTTTGTTGTCATTCTGCCATGAAACATAATCACTTGGTCCAACGTGAATGTTTTCATCATCCAAACGCTCTGCGGCCACTGATTGAACAGCTTCGGTTTTAGAAACCTTTTTAGAAGCAAGACGTTTTTGGTTACGCATGTTCAAAAAGTCTGTGTTACCGCCAGTGTTCAACTGATATGTGCGATCTAGTGGAACGCCACGTTTGTTAAACAGGTCGGTTAAAACACGGTGAACAATAGTTGCACCAACTTGTGCTTTAATGTCGTCACCAATAATCGGCAGACCTTTTGCTTTAAAGCGTGCGGCCCACTCAGGGTTACTTGCAATGAAAACAGGAATGTTGTTTACAAAACCACAACCTGCTTCTAACGCACACTCGGCATAAAACTCAGTTGCGACCTGACTACCAACGGGCAGGTAGTTCATTACAACTTCAACACCAGTTTCTTTAAACATTGCTACCACGTCTTCTTTTGTTGGCTGTGCAACATCAAGTGGTAAGAAGGTGCGATGATCTGGCTCATCAGCCATATGTTCAGATACGCCATCCAAAATATTGCCCATCTGCACTTTAACGCCAGTTTGTGGCACGTCCTTGCAGAAAATTGTGGTACAGTTTGGTTTGGCAAAAATTGCATCCGCTACATCTTTACCGATTTTGCGCTTATCAATATCAAATGCCGCTACAACCTCAAGATCGTAAGGTTTGAACCCGCCGATATCCCAATGCATTAAGCCTGTGGCTGTCTCTTCAGACTTGCCTCTATAATATTCAATACCTTGAACAAGCGAACTTGCACAGTTCCCGATACCAATAATCGCTACTTTAATTTTATTACTCACCTGTTCATCCCTGAGTTCTAATAAGTGTTTTTATCAACTGAGGGTGCATACACCCTTTTGAACCTAAAAATCTACTTAAAAATTATAAAATAGTGAAAAAAATCACTAACTTGTTATCAATCAAAAAACCTTGTTTTAGTTATATTATCCGCCATAGCCTCGCTCACCTTAGACGCATAGCCCTTAGTTCTAACAATAAATCGCCACTGCGAGATAAAAAAAGTTATCATAGTATACACTGCCAACAGCCAAAAACCCGCTTCCCATTTCTGGGTAAGGGCAAAGATAGAAAGGGCCCAAACTCGTGTATTTCTACCTGCGCTAATTAGCTTAAACGCACGTTCAAACACCCCTGTATCATCCAGCTGTTGGTCGGTCAAGCAACGAAAAAACCTGCTCTGAACCACGCTAGCCCATGAAAACAGGATTATAAGCAACCCAACCGCCCATGCATCAATACTTCCCGAAACATTTGAGAAGTAAATCGCCATGGATAAGTACCATGCGTATTCAACAATATTGTCCAAAATATGTTCAATGCCACCATGTTTAGATGATTGCTCCTTCACCACAGCCAACTTATCTCGAACACCGTAAACCACACCCAACAACATTGCCCCAGAGAGCGCAACACCCATAAGCCCTACATAGAAAAGATATGCCACATAAAAACCAGTGACCATCGCCCCTATTGTTAAAATGTTAGAAGTTAAAAATGTGGGTAGAGAATAATAAACCAGCGTGTCTTCAAAAATAGGATGGATAAAACGTGCCGGCCAGCTTAACACCCCTTTTTGGGCATACTCTATCAACAGCTTGCTTGCCCTTCCACACTCGCCGCGGTTTGAAATAGGCCGCCACAAAATTGGAACATCGCGGCGCATGTCTGTTATATAAGGGTCTAGCTCGCTTACATTTACCGCAACACTTCTGCCCTCAGCCACCATATTATTTATTATGCTGGCAACAGGGTTGGTTTTATAATCAGAACTTAACGATGCCGCCTTTAAACTTGCGCCATCAACCAAAGCGCATGATGCAAACAATCTTTTCGTACCGTTAACATCAACCATCAACCCCGCATCCTCGCCAAACATCACAGCACCTTCTTCAAACAAGGCGAGGGCATTTTTATTTTGCGCCGTAACAACCGTGTTTAAAATTCTTTGGTCTATTAGACGCCCCTCCTCCACCAGAAGAGCACTATCAAAGCCGTCCCAAAAGGCAGTGTCGGTAAAGTTAGCGTCAACAACCTCAATTGTTTTTACGCTGTTTTTAAATTGTGAAAGGCATTGATGTAACTTTTCAGGCATTGAAAATGACATCAAATATACGTGATCAACATTTAGCTTTTTTAGCTGTCGCAACTGACGCTCGGCCAAGCCAAGCCCGCCCACCTTTAAAAAAGAAAGCGGCTCTTCCTTATTGTCGTCAGATTTAGCATCTATAAAAATGATAGCTTTATTCATAGTTTAGACTTTATATTACCTACTAACTTATACATTACACAAACCATGGCCACAAACAGTGGTATTTTAAAAAATTTTAACAATCTATCCTGTATTAAACCAGTAAAAAATCTCTCTTGTAATTTGAGCATAAAAAACCATGTGCAAAATGTGTATAATAGGAATAAAGATATAACTATAAAATTAGTTTCCTTTTTTAATACTATTGGAAATAGTACCCAGTGAAAATCGAGAACATAATACATTCCTACACTGCCTTCCTCAGCCGCTTCTTCTGGCTGATTTTACTGCTTGCCATAGGGGCTACATATTTCGCTTTAGAAAAGGCAATGACACTGACCATAAGCACCAACTTAGAGAGCTTAATGCCTGAAGACATTCACAGTGTAAAAAACTTGAATGAAGTATTAGACAAGGCTGGCAGTTTTTCTAGCGCCATGGTTGTTATTGAAAGCCCTGACGCAACCGCAGGCCTGCGTTTTGCCGCCGCCATGCAAAGAAAGATATTGCGGGAATATAGCTGGGTTGAGGCCGCCAACTATTCAGAAGATTTCTCCGTTTTTGAACAACATAAACTGCTGTACATGGAAACAGACGAACTAGAAGAGTTGCGCCAATGGGTACAAGACCGTGCCGATTATGAACGGCAAAACATATTATCCGAACTTGCTGGCATTCCTGTTAACGTTAAGCTGAGAAGTGAGCCACATTTTTCAGGTGCACCGCCACCCGACCTGTCAGAGGTTATTGACGATTATGAAGCCCGCCACGGCCCCATGGAAAAGCGTGAAAGCGAACACCTGTTTCAAACCGAAGATGGCGAAATTACCCTGCTTGTGGTTTGGCCGAAAGACACAGGCACAGGCTTGGCACTATCCAAACAGATAATTATTGACCTTCGTGCTGCGGCTGAAGAGCTTGACCCCAGCAGCTTCCATGAAGATATGCGGGTTGAGATTGGCGGACGCATTTACAACCGCGTGGTACAGTTTGAAGCGGTTATAAATGATGTTAAATCATCAGCTCTTTGGTCATTTTCCCTCATTGGCCTGTTGCTAACGGTTTATTTCAGAAGTCTGGTTCGGGTTTTATATCTGTTTATCCCACTTATTATGGGCATTATATGGACCATGGGTCTAACCCAAATTGTGGTTGGTGGCCTAAATTTGGTTACAGTATTTCTGGTGCTGATTATTTTTGGCTTGGGTATCGACTTTGGCATACATAACCTGTCTCGCTACCGAGAAAGCCGCGCCCACGGCAGAGATATGCAAAAATCACTTTATATTATATTACGCCACACTGGTGCTGCATCCATTGTTGCGGGCATTACCACAGCTTCGGGCTTTTATTCATTAATGATCACCGACTTTCGCGCCTTTAACGAATTTGGTTTTATCGCTGGCACGGGCATTGTTTTGACATTTATCTCAATGTACACAGTGCTGCCCAGTCTTTTGGTACTGGCAGAAAAACTGGGCATTTACCGTGTTATCACCCCCCAAGGGTCAACTTACGAGCGCGATGAACGTCACTTTCCCTTCAAACGTCAAATTGTAACAATGGCGGTTATACTTGCCAGCGCTTCTATTTATTTTGGCATGAACGTTAGTTTTGAAAACAATTTTGGCAAACTGGAAGCGGAAAAAAGCGATATTCACAAAAGCATTAATGACAACATTGCCAGAGTTTTCCCTGACGGTACTGACCGCGCAGTTTTAATTGTAGATACCTTGGACGAAGTGAAAGCAATATTGGATTATTTTGAAAAATATATTGCTGAGGACACGGAAACACCAACCATTCGCAAAGTTGAAAGCTACTATTCCCTTGTGCCTGATGAGGTGAACCAAGAAGAGCGCCTTGAGATTATTCGGGAAATGCATGAGCTGTTAGGCGACAGGGAAATTGCCGTGGAAGACCAGCGACTTGGTGAAGGCAACTGGCAAGATTATTTAGATATTGAAACCTTAGACCCTGCTGACCTGCCTGAGGGCTTAAGACGTGTCTACACGGGCGTTTCAAGCGGTAATGGCTATCTGATTTATATTTTCAATTCGGTCACCATGCACATTGCCGAACTGGCAAAACAGTTTTCAGACGACATCCGAGAAATTGAAGTAGATGGCAAAACTTATTATCCTGCTACAGAATCGCTAATATTCGTCGACATGCTAGCCCTAATGAAACAAGACGCTTTGAAGGCTATTTTAGCGGTAACCTTTGTTACCTTCTTAGCCACGTTTCTTTTCTTCCGCTCGTTTGTCGATACCCTTATTGTTCTTTCCCCAACCTTGCTAGGCATGTTGATGCTGTGGGGGGTAATGGGAATTTTCAACATTAAGCTATCTATTTTTAATATGATTATACTGCCCACGGTTATTGGCATTGGGGTGGATAACGGCATTCATATTTTCCATCGCTATAAAGAAGAAACTGGCGATGTTATAACCACACTAAAAACAACAGGTGGTGCGGCGGCTGTTACCACCATAACCACCATGTTGGGTTTTGCTGGCATGTTATCAGCCGACATGGGTGGCCTAATGTCCTTAGGCATTTTGGCGGTAACAGGCTTTGCCACCTGCCTGTTTGCCA
>DAOWAS010000116.1 GCA_030634465.1 Alphaproteobacteria bacterium
AAAACGGCTCGTTTTTCACATATAAAGTTGCCAAAAATTAGTCTTTTACAACTTATGTGAATAAATTTCTTAAACTGTAGTTTTAGTCACCCTTTGTTCTTTTCGACGAAAAATTCATTCCCCTTCAATATGTATAGTAGTTCCAAGAATCTCTTCACTTGCCAAGAAAAAAATAAAATAAGGGCAAAAAAAATAGATTTAAATTGGGCCCGATGCCATCTGGTTATTGTTTTGTTGTTTTTGCCCAGTGCGAATTATTGCCAATATGTACTTCGTGGTCGGTAAAAATGTCTCAATATATACAAGGGGATACCCCGATTATGAAAAATAAAGAAAGTGTAGTTAATTGTTGATGTGTGAGCGTTGCGGGCAAAGATTTTTTTGCTGTATCGCTATTCCTTATTATACGCCTTGCTATAAGCAAGTCGGTGCTAGTTAGGTGCTTTTTAGTCAAAACCGATAGTTAGTGATTCTTTTGCCCTAGCTGTTGACGCTCCTCAAGGTGCAAGGCGCTGCTCATTAACCATAATTAATTAGTATGATAGGTTCTCTTTTGCTACAGTTCCGAAGCTTCAGGGTTGGTTTCTGTTCTAAATACTGGAAATAAGGTGGTGGATTGATGAGAAGGCACTCAACATATGAAAAAGTAATGGTCATGCTTGTTACGCTTGTCATTGTTACCATTATTGGTTTTTTTGCCCGCGCTGCGTTGTCACCATCAGTATCATATGAGGGACGCATTGAAATTTCAGCTTCGCCCTCTGATGTTTGGCCCTATTTGGTTGATGAAGATAAAAGAACGTCCTGGCAAACAGGTGTGCGCACTGTTGTTAACCTCATGGGCGGCGAGCTTATGATGGGTTCTCGTTCTATCGTAATAAAGAAAATTAATGGCGAGCAGTGGGAAATTGAGGAAGAGGTCATAGATTATATAGACGGTCAAACCATTGCCGTTATACACAGCGCAGAGCAATATGTGGAAGATATTGTTATCTTTATTGAGCAAAAAGAGGGCATGGTTGAGATAAGCTACCGCTCACATAAGGTGCATAACGACCTTATGAAAAACGTTTTAGCTCCTTGGTTCGCTTATAAGAATAAACAAGCCCTGACCATTTCATTGGTGGCATTAAAGCGTCATATAGAAGTGTCTGGCTCTTAATTTTTTGTATATTTATGGGTTGCTAATTTCAAATGAATTGAATTCCCATTCCTTGCTTTTATCCATTTCGTTCATGAATAAATGTTCAGCGGCTGTTAGTGCCTCTTCTTCACTGTCTGCTTCAACAGTTGTTACCCAGTAAAACTCGCCTTTCGGAAGTTCAGCTTTTAAAGTTACTTTCATTTTTGCCATGGGCTTGCTTTGTCGCCTTTTAATTAGTGTTAATGATATTGTATTAGTTGCCTAGGTTTCGGATAAGGGTAACGGCGGGGGCGATCATCTCAACGCCGCAATTTTCCGTAACCGAACCTGAAGAAGATATGGGAACCAGTGTTACCTCACCAGCTTTTTTCCCCTGAAGCACTTTAGTAAAGTGGAGCTTGCCGTCAAGGGTCCTAACCAAACAATCTCGCCCGTGTGCCAAGCTTAAGTCCTTGTCCGTAATTTCATCGCAAACAATTTTATCACCCTGTTGGTATTGGCCCAAATTGTTTTCAAACTGAATGGCAATTGGGTGTGTGGCAGAAAGCCGCAATGTAAGCATGCCTTGTTGCTTTTCTTTTATATCGCCATTGCCATCAACACTGCCGGATATACTAACATCCCCACCCTCAGGCAGTGACAATAGTGCGCTTGGGTCTGCGTCTAATGCTTTTGCAATACGCTGTACCCATTTTATAGAAAGGGTGCGCATTCCTGTTTCCAGACGCCCAATGGTTTGTGCCGTGGTGCCAGCCCGCTCCCCTACTTGTTGCAGGGTTAGCCCTTTGGCTCGGCGTATCTCTCTAATTCGTGACTGTATCATAATAAAAACCACTCCTAAGTCGTTAGAACTCGTTTAACACAAAAGCAGACAAATTAAAAAGAATTTTACCATATTGGTTATTTATGCTATAACCTAATAGGTTAATTAAATGTTAGCGTAGGGCAATTTTATGACATTACAGAAATTAAATTATAGTAGTTCAAGAGTAATTAAAGCTAAAAACAAAGTAAAGCTGTCGGCATTTGGGCTTAGGGTGTTAAAGAAAATTAGGTCTGGTACATGCATTGTGCCGTTGGCCTGTGGCGGTGGCAAACTGGGGTCGTTATCAGTGCCAAGCAGTTTGCTGGCGGAGCTAATCTCTCGTGATTTGCTTGATAAAAACAACGATGGTCAATTAACTTTGTCGCAGGCAGGGGCTTCTTTATTAAGGCGTAATGCTGTGGGGGTAAAGGGTGTCGCAGGCGGGCAGATGGTGGGTGAAAGAGTTGCGGAACCTTATTTATTGCAACATCAAATTCCCACCACGGTTACGCGTAAGGTTAACGGTGTGGCTAAGAAGTTTAATATAAACCTCGCCGAAAGTCCGCTTGGCTGGCTGCGTAAAAGAAAAAACAAAAGTGGCGAGTATCTAGTAAGTCTAGATCATTTTGATGCCGCAGAAAGGTTTCGCTGTGACTATGAAATGGGAACCAATAGCAAGCGGCTTACGGCTAATTATGATGGCGTACCTATTTCAAAGGGCATGCGTGGCGGCTCGTCATCAATGATGTACACCGAGCGCCAGTTGGATGCCAAGAAAAGATATGAAAAGGCCGTGGCGGCAATGGGGTCTGGCTTGGCCGATAGTGTAATACGGCTGTGTTGCCATTTGGAGGGGTTTGAGGCGGCAGAGCGGGCTTTGGGTTGGCCAAGCAGGTCCATGAAGCTGGTAACAATTATGGCCTTGGATAGGCTGGTTGCGCACTATAAATAGGGTGAGCACCCCGCCAAATAAGGCGGAGCGCTCTCGTGGCATGGGGATGCCAGCGAAACTATTCGACTAAAAATAGTAGTGTTTGAAGAATAGATTGCTGATGTATTTGGGTCAAATAAAGTAATAGACAAGTTTAGTTCAGTTTTTAATACAATTTTATTTATTAGTTGTTTGTAGACGGCAATTTAAATTAATTTACCTATTTGGTAAATTATTGTTGACAAGGCGAACTCTTTTTGGTAATCTTTTATTCAAGTTAGAGAATTGTAATTACAAAACTCTGTTAGCCCCCCTCATTTTTTCTTTAAAAGTTTATAATTATGGCGAAAGCACCACTTTGGAGCAAGGCGCAAGCCAACTGCTTTCTTTCAGTGTTGATGCAAACAGGTAATGTTAGCGCATCGGCAAGGGCGGCAAAGGTTACAACCAGTTCGGCATATAAAAAACGTTCAAATGATGATGACTTTAGGCAGGCTTGGTTAGCTGCACTAGAATCATCGCTAGATGATTTAGAAGAATCGCTTCGTAAAAGGGCGTTAGAAGGAACTGATAAACCCATATTTTATGGGGGTGAAAAAATTGGTAATGCAAAAAGCTATAACGATAATTTGGGTATGTTTCTATTAAAAGCAAGGCGAAGGTCAGTGTTTGGAGATAGCAACAACGAGGGCGATAACAGTACAGATGTGGACACACAAACAGCGCGCCATAAACTTTTAAACAAGTTAGAGGCGCTTGAAAATGACCGTAAATAGCTTCTGGGTGGGGTAGTTGCCAAGTTATGAGGTGTTTAATTGTCGAAGAACTTGTCTACACCGAGCCCTTCTGTTGGTGAGCGTCTTTCAAGATTACCTACGGATAAATTACACGGCTTATTGTCTGGCTTTAGTGACGACGAGTGTGAGTATTTTTTACATAGTTGGTGGCTATGGGGGCGGGCTAATCAGTTCCCGCCTGTGGCAAACTGGTACTGTTGGTTAGTTCTCGCTGGTCGTGGTTTTGGTAAAACCAGAATGGGTGTGGAGTGGATAAAAACATGTGTGGAGGGTAATAGCCCTCTTTCAGCCCCAGAAAATGCCCCGCAGCATATTGCCCTGATCGCCCAAACACAGGCAGATGGCCGCGATGTAATTATTGAAGGCGAAAGTGGTTTTTTGGCAAATTGCCACCCAGACTTTAGACCAAAATATGAGATTTCAAAACGTAGGTTAGTTTGGCCTAACGGTATTATTGCTCATTTATACTCCGCCGATGAACCCGACCAACTGCGAGGGCCGCAGCACCATTTAGCTTGGGGAGATGAGCTGGCAAAATGGAAAAATGGTGAAGAGTGCTGGTCAAATTTGTTGTTTGGTTTGCGTTTGGGAAAAACCCCTCGTGTCATGGTTACAACAACGCCGAGGCCTATTCCGCTATTGCAAAGGATAATAGCTGACCCAGAAACATCTATTACAAGAGGAAGTACCCAGGATAACGCATCAAACCTTTCTCCTGTTTTTTTACAGCAGATAACACGTTTGTATGAAGGCACAAGATTGGGCAGACAAGAGCTTGATGGTGAGTTATTGGAAGACGTGGTTGGGGCTTTATGGTCGCTAGATGGTATTGACCGTGACAGGGCAAAAAGACCGCAAGAGCTGGTTCGTATTGTGGTTGCTGTTGACCCACCAGTTTCGCAAAAGGATACGTCCGACGCATGTGGCATTATAGTGGCGGGTAAAGATGCCAAGGGTCATATTTATATATTAGCGGACAGAAGTCAGAAAGGCTTAAGCCCACTAGGTTGGGCAAAAGAGGCTTTGCGGGCATATAAAGATTTTTCAGCCGACAGGCTGGTGGCAGAGGTAAATAACGGTGGCGATTTGGTTGAAACATTGTTGCGGCAATTAGATGAAGCTGTTTCTTATAAACCAGTACACGCCACCCGTGGCAAAATACTGCGGGCAGAACCTGTTGCCGCCCTTTATGAAAGGGCATTGGTTCATCACACCCAGCCAATGAAAGAGCTGGAGCATGAGATGTGTCACTTTACGGGAAGTGTTGGTGAAAAAAGCCCAGACAGGTTGGACGCAATGGTCTGGGCGGTTACTGATCTGGCTTTAGGTAAGGTAAGCAAACCACGAATTAGAAAGTTTTAAAACGGTGTGGTTGCCTGTTAGTTGTCAGCATTAAATATACGAATTTGCTCGTTCAACGAGGTTTGTAATGTAGAAAGTGTTTCAACATTGTTGTCATAATCTTCATTCCAGCGGTTTTGCTGTTCTTTGTTCATATACATAAGCATGCTATCGCGATTGTTATCCTGACAATTAAGATAAATATCCATTTCGCTGGAAAAGCTCTCTACTTGCTGAACTGCATGTCTAATTGTCTCTCTGGTTGCTGTTTTGCCATCAGGTATAGTTACATTGTTCACAGGGGGCAAACCACAGCTTTCAGCATGGGCAGTTTGCGAATTTAGCAAAACAAAAAACATTGCAGAAATAATAACAATAAGACGCATTTTTTATCACTTTCGTTTGAGGCTGATTACAGAGATCAACCTTTAACAAGATCAGAACCATTTGTCAGCACATAGATTGCACAAACAGATATTACACCATTAGGCCTCTTTAATTGGGGCTTAGCCTAATATCCATTTTTGACCAAAAAATGACAAGCAAGGTCAAACCACCCACAAAGGAGAATAAAAATGAACCCATTGGGTCAGTTCTTTAATAGATATATGAAAACATCAGACAAGTTAAACGCCACCAATATGGAAATGAAGAAAAGCGCAGTATCCAAACTGGCAAATAGCGATGCCCGCTCTGCCTGGCTGTCATTGGGGCAGCCATCATGGACAGGCAGAACATACGAGCAATTGTCCAAAGAGGGTTATAGAAAAAATGTTATAGCCAACAGAAGCATTAGAATTGTGGCGGAAAGTGCGGCATCCATACCATTTGTTTTATACCGAGGAGACGAGCGTTTAAAACACCACGCGGTGCTAGATGTTTTAAATAGCCCTAACCCCTTGCAGTCGGGCAAGGCTTTGTTAGAAAGCTTTTATGCCTATCTGCAAATTTCTGGCAATACATATATGGAGGTGGTCGAAACTGCATTGGGTGAAGTAAGCGAGCTATATAGCCTGCGCCCTGATAGAATGACAATCATCCCTGGCAGCACAGGTTGGCCTAGTCGCTATGAATATAAAGTAGGCGACAAAAAACACCATTTTCAGGTTGATGACATTTCAGGCAAAAGCCCCATATTGCATGTGAAAACCTTCCACCCTCAGGACGATTATTATGGCTTGTCCCCATTAGAGGCGGCGGCATATGGCATTGATATTCACAATGCATCACAAGGGTGGAACAAAGCGCTTTTAGATAATGCGGCTAGACCATCTGGTGCTTTGGTTTTTGAGCCAAGAGAAGGAGAAAGTGGCACCTTGTCAGATGAGCAGTTCTCCCGCCTTAAGGACGAATTGGAAAATCAATACCAAGGGGCGAAAAATGCGGGCAGGCCATTTTTATTGGAGGGCGGGTTGAAGTGGCAGCCCCTCTCCACACCTCCCCCAGATACACATCTGACGCTGCCGAAGAGCGATCTCGCGTGGGTATTGGCGGTGGCAGTTGGTGTGCCCCCCAGGTTGTTGGGTATC
>DAOWAS010000080.1 GCA_030634465.1 Alphaproteobacteria bacterium
CAATCTGCGGCCCAGCTTTTGGTGTTTTGCCTGCTTTTAGCTCAGATATAATGTTTTTAATGCTATCAGGGGTCAGGTCTTCGTAATATTGCTTGTGAATTGCCGCCACAGGCGCATTAACACACGCCCCTGCACACTCAACCTCTAACAATGTAAATTCGCCGTCTGCTGTGGTTTCACCCATGCTAATGCCTAATGCACTTTCCGCCGCAGAAACAATATCGCTACTGCCACGCAACCAACACGGTGTGGTGGTGCAAATTTCAATAACATGCTTGCCCACAGGTTTAAGACGGTACATGGAATAAAATGTTGCCACTTCCAAAACCCGCATAACCTGCATGTTCAAATAATTAGCCACATATTCAATTGCAGGAATGGTCAACCAACCGCCATGCTGTTCTTGAGCACGGGTCAATAATGGCATAACTGCGCTTTGCTCACGACCTTCAGGGTATTTTGCAATTTGCCCATCAGCCCATGCTTTGTTTTCAGCACTAAACTCAAAACTTTCATTTGTTGTAACGCCAGCCTTCATCGGTCCACCTCACCAAACACAATATCAATCGATCCTAACACCGCAGGTACGTCAGCCAACATGTGACCACGGCACAAAAAGTCCATGGCCTGCAAGTGGGCAAAGCCCGGCGCTTTAATTTTACAGCGATATGGCTTACCACTGCCATCAGACACTAAATAAACCCCAAACTCGCCCTTTGGTGCCTCTACAGCGGCGTAAACTTCGCCCTCTGGCACATGATACCCTTCGGTATAAAGCTTGAAGTGGTTAATCATAGCTTCCATAGAAGTTTTCATCTCACTACGCTTTGGTGGTGAAATACGTGGGTCTAGCGACGTTACTTCACCCTCAGGCATATCAGCAATGCTTTGCTTGATAATGCGTAAGCTTTGGCGAATTTCTTCAATGCGCAAAATAAAGCGAGTGTAACAATCGCCCTTCTTGCCCACAGGTATGTCAAAGTCCATGTCGGCATAAACATCATATGGCTGAGATTTGCGTAAATCCCACGCAAAACCAGATGCCCGCAGGTTAGAACCGGAAAACGCCCAAGCAAGAGCATCATCTTCGTCAATAACACCAATATCAACATTACGTTGCTTGAAAATACGGTTGCCAACTAACATGGTTTCCATGTCCGCCAATACTTTGGGGAAAGTTTCGCACCACGCTAAAATGTCATCGGTCAAGCCATCAGGCAGGTCTTGATGCACACCACCAGGGCGGAAATACGCCGCATGCATACGTGCGCCTGAAACCCGCTCGTAAAATTCCATAAGTTTTTCGCGCTCTTCAAACAGCCATAAAATGGGTGTCATGGCGCCAACGTCCATGCCGTGGGTGGTTAGACCCAACAGATGGTTCAAAATACGGCCAATTTCACAGTAAAGCACACGGATGTATTGCCCACGTGGTGGCACTTCACAACCAAGCAGCTTTTCCACCGCCAAAGAGAAGGCGTGCTCTTGGTTCATTGGTGCCACATAATCCAACCTGTCAAAATAAGGCAAAGCCTGCAGATAGGTTTTATGCTCAATAAGTTTTTCAGTACCACGGTGCAACAGCCCAATGTGCGGATCGGCACGCTCTATTATCTCGCCGTCCAGCTCCAAAATAAGGCGCAAAACACCATGAGCCGCAGGATGCTGAGGACCAAAGTTCAGAGAATAATTTTTAATATCAACTTCAGCCACGCTTAAGCTTCCTTTTCATCTGTTTCATCATCATCTGCGGGTGGAATGGCATAATCGCCCCCCTCCCACGGTGATTGATAATCAAATGTTCTAAAATCTTGTCTTAATGAAACTGGTTCATAAACCACACGTTTTTCTTCTTCGCTGTAGCGCACCTCAACATGGCCAGTTAGCGGAAAGTCCTTACGTAGCGGATGCCCAGAAAAACCATAATCGGTTAAAATACGTCGCAGGTCTGGGTGGTCACTAAACATAATGCCAAACATGTCCCATGTTTCGCGCTCAAACCAACCTGCGGCCTTGAACACACCTGTTGCTGTGGGCACGGTCTCGCCATCAGCAACCAAAAGCTTAACCCGCAAACGTTGGTTGCGGGTTAGGCTTAGCAAATGATAAACCACCTCAAAACGCTTAACTCGTTCAGGGTAATCAACCGCAGTAATGTCAACCAATTGTCTGAACTGACAATCCATATCATCACGCAGGAACGTCAGCACCTTAACAACATGGCTAGCGCGCACAGTAAGGGTCAGTTCGTCATAAGCAATGCTGCTTACAATGTCCTCATCGGGCATGCGCTCACTAAGCGTGTCTGATAACTCTTGTAGAGGTGATGTCATGTTCTGTTACCTAAAATGCTTAGCGGGTTAAATTACCTGTACGACGAATTTTCTTTTGCAGTTGCATAACGCCGTATAACAATGCCTCAGCCGTTGGCGGACAACCCGGTACGTAAATATCAACTGGCACAACGCGGTCACAACCGCGCACAACTGAATATGAATAATGATAATAGCCACCGCCGTTGGCGCATGAACCCATTGAGATCACATAACGTGGTTCAGACATCTGGTCATAAACCTTACGCAGGGCTGGTGCCATTTTATTTGTTAGTGTTCCCGCTACAATCATAACATCACTTTGGCGCGGCGACCCACGCGGGGCAAAACCAAAACGCTCTAAATCATAACGCGGCATTGAACCATGCATCATTTAAACCGCACAACACGCTAAACCAAAGGTCATCCACCACAGTGAACCTGTTCGCGCCCAGTTAATAAGGTCATCAGCCGAAGTTACCAAAAAGCCCTTTTCAGCCAGCTCTTGGTTCAACCCTTCAAAATAAGCCGTTTCCGCAGGGTTTTGTAACGACACTGACGAAGGTGCAAGTTGAATTGGTTTGTCGCCGCCTAATATACTCATAGTAAAGCCCTATTCCCAATCGAGCGCGCCTTTGCGCCACTCATAAACAAAACCAATGGTTAAAACCGATAAAAAGACAAACATTGACCAAAAGCCATACGCGCCAATGTCACCAAGGACTATTGCCCACGGGAATAAAAACGCCACTTCCAAGTCAAATATAATGAATAAAATTGCCACTAGATAAAAGCGCACATCGAAACGATGGCGACTGTCTGAAAAAGGCTCAAAGCCACATTCATAGGTGGATAATTTTTCGTTGTCTGGGTGTTGCTTTGCCACCAACCAGGCCGCAAATACAAATAAACATGCTAAAACTATTGCAATGCCCAGAAAGATCAATATGGGGAAGTATTCCCTCAATAAGTCTTCCATTTATCGTAACCTTTTATACGACCCAAACCAAAGCCGATGTTGTTCCCGCCATGTGTAACCAAAGACCCCGTATACAACTAGAAACTCCCCTTCCAGTCAGGTCTAAAATAACACCTTAGATTCGGTCACACTATAATACTGTCGATTTAGGAATAAAAGAGTTATGTGGTTAATTTTGAAAGAAATTTACGGTTTTCCACATCCACTTAATATTAGTTATTAGTAATGTAATTATAAAGCCACGGGCTCAACTGTCTGAGGTTGTACTGAGTAACGTAGGGCGCATGCCCGTCGGCACTTATGTGCCGCCCATGCGGAGACGGAAACTTGTTTCCTGTCGTGAGCTATAAGAAAAAAGCCACGGGCTCAACTGTCTGAGCAAAACGAATTGCACTGACCTATGGTTATTCGGTGTTAAAAAGTGTTAGGCAACAGAGAAAAATCATTAAGTTTTATAAAACTGAGAAAATATTCTCCATCATTTGTAATTTTAACATTAGCATCATTATCAAGCTCGATTAGATTCCAACTAACCAAAAAAGACAACCAATTTTCAAAAGAGTAATTTGGATTTTGGCTTGATGCGGCATCCCAAAATAATTTCATAGTTTCTTTATTTGTTATTTTTATAGGCAATCCATTTAAATAGCTTAATGCGGTTAATTGGCTTGAATATATTGTCCTATAACAAGCTGTATATCTAATAGTAATGCGATCCTGCGCAACCTGCTCAATGAGTGAAGCATAACGATCCTTCTTATCTATGCTTTCAACATCCTGAACAACTCTTTTTACTTCCAATTGAAGAACAGGTATATCTTTATAATCTGTGTACCCCCCCTCATCTTTAACATCAGGCTTAACATCAGGCTTAACATCAGGTTTAACATCAGGTTTAACATCAGGCTTAACATCAAGCTTAACATCAAGCTTAACATTAGCTTTTTTTATCTTATCCAAGCCGTCACCAGTTGAGGGTAATTCTTGTGGCCCCCTCAAAATACTATTATTACCACTTTTAAACTCATAAATTTCATCTATAAATTTTCTGATTTGCACTCTAAGAAGAAAAAAAATGGCAAAAATTGATGCTGGCCAAGTTGCAGCAACTAAAAAGCTAGTAATTGATGTTATAATCAACTCTGCCATTCTAGAACTCACCTTTATTATTAAATTATCAGTTTAACATTAATCTGACCATACCACACGTATACACCTTACAGTAGGACAATCTCAATACTTCCACAGCATAGTTTCGGCAACCACGAGGATAAATTAAGCCCACCTTATCTCTCACGCTAGTTCGACAAAGTCGAACAGCTACGAGGTGCCTCGTATTAACTCGGACGGCCATGCGCCCTACGTTACTCAGCTTTAAAATGATAGATCAGAGTTTGTGGCCGCTTTAATTTATAGCTCACGGCTGTCGCAGGTAAACCTGCTTCGCCTACGCATGTGCGGCACATAAGTGCCGACGCACGCTTGTGCTTGCCGACTGACTATTATAGTCAGTCGGGTATGAGATTAAATAATTTAGGTATTAGCATGCGCCCTACGTTACTCAGTTTGTATAATATTAACTGTAATTGGAAGCCGCTAGGCTGACCGTGGCGTATGCCACGCCCCCGCGGAGCCCAACTTCGGGCGTGAGCGATAACAAAATGCGACGGGAAGTCACGGAACTGCCCCACTTACAAAAAAGGCTCCCCGAAGGGAGCCGTTTTAGTAAGTGGCGGGAGTGACGGGACTCGAACCCGCGACCTCTGGCGTGACAGGCCAGCACTCTAACCAACTGAGCTACACCCCCGCATGTGGTGTTTTTGTTGAGTTTCCCCAACTGTCACTTTCTTGATGGATACACACAACACCTCAGGTAGGAAGTGAGTGGTGGGCGATGACGGTCTCGAACCGCCGACATTCTCGGTGTAAACGAGATGCTCTACCAACTGAGCTAATCGCCCTGAATAACCAATCAAGAGCCGCACTTTTAAGACGCTACATTCGCTTTGTCTAGACCTAAAATCGATAAAACAACAAAAAGTAATTTTTTTTCGATTTTTGGTCAAAGTTTGGCTTAGAATTTAACTAAAAAACAAAGAAAAGGGTGCGCGCCCACGGCAACGCACCCCAATCCAAATAACTATATTATTTATTAACAGCGGCTTTCAAAGCTTTACCAGCTTTGAATTTTGGCACTTTTGAAGCAGGAATTTGAATTGCTTCACCTGTGCGTGGGTTGCGGCCAGTTGTTGCCGCGCGGTTTGCCACGCTAAAAGTTCCAAAACCAACCAAGCGTACTGCGTCGCCGCCTGATAGAGTGCTAGAAATTGATTCTAGTACACCGTCTACTGCTTTGCCGGCATCTGCTTTTGAAAGGCCAGCTGTTTCAGCTACTGCTGAAATAAGATCATTCTTGTTCAATGTAATCCCCCTTCGGAATTCCGTATAATACGGAGTTAAAAATAACTAACTAATGATTGGAGTTTAGTGTGCATGTTTCCAATGTCAAAGAAAAAAACGCAGAAAATAGCGGTTTTCCACAGATTTATTTTAATTTACACTCTTGACATCTAGTGTGTTGTGACAGGTGTAGAGGTTTTATCCGATTCATCGTCAGCAATTCCACCCTCACCAGCATCTTCATCCCACTCCAACGGAACCAACGGTTGAACCAGCGCTAGTTTCAGCACATCAACCACAGTTGCCACGGGAATAATTTCAAGGCCTTTTTTAACCTTGTCAGGAATTTCGGCTAAGTCCTTTTCATTGTCCGCAGGGATCAAAACAGTAGTAAGACCGCCACGTAGAGCCGCTAACAGCTTTTCTTTCAGCCCGCCAATTGGCAAAACCTGACCGCGCAAAGTAACCTCGCCTGTCATGGCAATGTCTTTACGAACCGCAATACCTGTTAATACTGAAACAATACTGGTTACCATGCCCACACCTGCCGATGGCCCATCCTTAGGAGTGGCACCTTCGGGAACGTGAATGTGAATATCGTTTTTCTCAAACATAGTTGGTTTGATACCAAACTCATGACAACGAGAGTGAACGTAACTTCGGGCGGCTTGAATGCTTTCTTGCATAACATCGCCCAATTTACCTGTGTGTTTGATGCGGCCTTTGCCCGGAACCGTTACCGATTCGATACTTAAAAGCTCGCCACCAACCTCGGTCCACGCCAAGCCAGTAACAACACCAACCTGATCTTCCTCTTCAACAATGCCAAAACGGTGTCTTCTAACACCAGCATATTTGCCCAAGTTCTTACATGTTACATGAACTTCTGTGTGCGTACCTTGCACAATTTCCTTTACGGCCTTACGCATTAAGCCCGCCAAAGCACGTTCCAAACTACGAACTCCTGCTTCACGAGTGTAATAACGAATAATGTCGCGAACCGCGCCGTCTGAAATGCTCCACTCAGCTTTTTTCAAGCCATGATTTTCCATAAGCTTGTCCAACAAATGGCGCTTGGCAATTTCAACCTTTTCATCTTCGGTATAACCAGAAAGATGAATGATCTCCATACGGTCCAACAATGGTTGCGGCATGTTTAGCGAGTTTGCAGTTGTAACAAACATTACGTCTGAAAGGTCATAATCAACCTCCAAGTAATGATCGTTAAACTTGTTGTTTTGTTCAGGGTCTAATACTTCCAATAAAGCTGACGCTGGGTCACCTCTAAAGTCTTGACCCATTTTGTCAATTTCATCCAACAAAAATAGCGGATTGCTTTTGCCAGCTTTTTTCATGTTTTGCATAACTTTACCAGGCATTGAGCCGATATAAGTACGCCTGTGACCGCGAATTTCAGCTTCATCGCGCACACCACCTAATGAAAAGCGGACAAATTCGCGCCCTGTGGACTTTGCAATGGACTTGCCAAGGGATGTTTTACCAACACCTGGAGGACCAACAAGACAAAGAATAGGCCCTTTAAGTTTTTTGGCCCGTTGCTGAACCGCAAGATATTCGACAATGCGTTCTTTTACTTTTTCCAAACCATAGTGGTCGGCATCAAGAATTTTTTCAGCTTTTTCAATGTCTTTATTAACTCGTGATTTTTTAGACCACGGCACGCTAAGCATCCAATCGAGGAAGTTACGCACCACGGTTGCTTCCGCAGACATTGGGCTCATGGACTTAAGCTTTTTCAGCTCAGACATACATTTTTCTTTGGCTTCTTTGGAAAACTTGGTCTTGTTAATTTTTTCTTCCAACTCGGTGGCTTCATCTTTGCCATCTTCGCCCTCACCCAATTCTTTTTGAATAGCCTTCAATTGCTCATTCAAATAATATTCACGTTGGGTTTTTTCCATTTGGCGTTTAACACGACCACGAATTTTCTTTTCAACCTGCAGAACACCAATTTCGTCTTCCATGTAATTAAACACGCTTTGCAAACGCTCAGCCACATCAACGGTGGAAAGCAGTTTTTGCTTTTCAGAAATTTTCAAAGCTAGGTGCGATGAAACAGTATCAGCAAGCTTTGAACTGTCTTCAATTTGGTTCACTGAAATAAGTGCTTCAGGCGGAATTTTTTTGTTCAGCTTTACATAGCTTTCAAACTGACCAACCACAGAACGAGCTAATGCTTCAACTTCAGCCTTTTCAGACACTTCAGCTTCAACACTCTCAACTTTTGCCTCAAAATATTCTTCACGGCTTGTATATTCGCTAATGCGGGCGCGGGATAACCCCTCAACCAGCACACGCACGGTGCCATCGGGCAGTTTTAAAAGCTGAAGAACGGTGGCAATGGTGCCAATTTCATAAATTTGCTCTTTGCTTGGATCATCGTCGCTAGCGCTTTTTTGCGAGGCCAGCAATATTTGCTTGTCGCTGCGCATAACATCTTCAAGAGCGCGAACAGATTTTTCACGACCAACAAACAATGGCACTATCATATGCGGAAACACAACAATATCGCGCAAGGGCAAAACAGGATAAGTCATATCCTTACGTTCCTTTGGCGCTTCTATATCGCTAAGCTTTGGTTCTTTTTCAAAATCATCTGACATGGCTTATTCTCTTTTTAATTATTACTTCTCTTGGAGAAGGCACCGACCGGTGCGCCTTTTCAGCAGTTATTGCTAAACTTAGTATATAGATAGGAAGTATTTATAAACTATCAAGCTTAACGAAAGGTGACCCACTAGCTTAAGCGGGTTTCTGCGCTTCGTCCCTGAGGTCAGCATAAATAAACAGTGGTTTTGTTTTACCGTTAACAACTTCAGCATTTATTACGGTTTCTTCAACCCCATCCATAGATGGCAGGTCGAACATTGTGTCTAACAAAATATCTTCCATGATAGATCTTAGACCACGAGCACCCGTTTTGCGCTTTACCGCACGCTTTGCAATTGCTTGCAGGGCGTCATCGGTAAAGGTAAGAGCAACATCTTCCATTTCAAACAGGCGTTGATACTGTTTTACCAAAGCATTTTTCGGCTCTGACAGAATTTTAATCAAGGCATCTTCGTCCAAATCTTCCAAGGTGGCAATAACAGGCAAACGACCAACAAACTCAGGAATAAGGCCAAATTTCAATAGATCCTCAGGCTCGGTTTCTTTCAAAACATCACCCTGACGGCGGTCTTCCGTGGAAGTAACATTGGCGCCAAAGCCAATTGACTTGCCTTCTTTACGGTCAGAAATAAGCTTGTCCAAACCTGCAAATGCACCACCAACGATAAACAGAATATTTGTGGTATCAACCTGCAAAAACTCTTGTTGCGGGTGTTTGCGCCCACCTTGTGGTGGCACGTTGGCAACCGTGCCTTCCATAATTTTCAGCAAAGCTTGTTGCACACCCTCGCCCGATACATCGCGGGTGATAGACGGGTTGTCAGTTTTGCGAGAAATTTTATCAACTTCATCGATATAAACAATACCACGTTGGGCGCGCTCAACATTATAGTCGGCGGACTGCAACAGTTTCAGAATAATATTTTCAACATCCTCACCCACATAACCAGCTTCGGTCAGGGTGGTGGCATCAGCCATGGTGAACGGAACATCAATAATTCTCGCCAATGTTTGCGCTAACAATGTTTTACCGCAACCAGTTGGACCAACCAAAAGAATGTTAGATTTAGCCAGCTCAACATCATCACTAGTAGATGAGTGTGCCAAACGCTTGTAATGGTTGTGAACCGCCACAGACAAAACCTTTTTGGCTTGGGCTTGACCAATTACATAATCGTCCAAAACATCTAGAATATACTGCGGTGTTGGAACACCGTCTTCAGGCTTGTCTAAATTGTTTTTATGCTCTTCTTTGATAATATCTGTACACAGCTCAACACATTCGTCGCAAATGAAAACCGTTGGACCGGCTATTAGCTTGCGCACCTCATGCTGGGACTTGCCACAGAACGAGCAATAGAGAGTATTTTTATTGTCACCATTATCCGATTTAGTCATTTTAAAATCATCTCTCTTAATTTTTTACATCAGTTACCAATTGGTCTTATTAATCATGGTAATATGATCATATATTGAGGCAACAAAAAAATATAAAAAAACATCACTTTTTCAAAAAAAACATGGTTAATTGTAGTTAAAGCACGTTTTACGCCTGTTTTTACACTCTTTTGCAACTAAGCAACAATTGTGCCTGATTATATATTTAGGGTTTAAACACAACAATCAACCTTATGAATTACCCTTTTATTGCATATAAGGTTAAGCCACATAGTTTCAACAAATTATTAACGGGACGTATTATTACTAGTCCTCGTCACTTTCATCGAACTCTCTTTTCGAAACAACTTGGTCGATCAAACCCCATTTTTGTGCTTCATCAGCGGACATAAAGTTGTCACGCTCCAAGGCATCTTCAACACTTTCAATGGTTTGACCTGTGTGTGTTACATAAATTTCGTTGAGACGGTGGCGAAGACGAATAATTTCACGAGCTTGAATTTCAATATCAGTGGCTTGGCCTTGTGCGCCGCCAGATGGCTGGTGAACCATAACGCGGGCATTTGGCAGAGCAAAGCGCATGCCTGGCTCGCCTGCGGC
>DAOWAS010000111.1 GCA_030634465.1 Alphaproteobacteria bacterium
ATCAAAGCCATCAAGGTGTATTCGTTTAACCCCATCGTGGCTGTAGGACGACGGCATAACAGTAACCCCAAGCCCAGCAGCTACCATTTCCAAGGCGCGCTCGTCAGTTTCAGTTCTAAACACCAAACGTGGGCGCACATTCCTGTCGGTAAAATAACGCGATGTTTCAGACAATACCTCACAGCGGGTCCGCACTATCATCTGATCGTCGGCTAAACTTGCGCCCTTAACCCGCGCCCGTGCCGCTTGCGGGTGGTCATTTGCCACAAACAGGCGGTAACCTTCTTCAAACAATTGCACATCACTGTTATCATTTTTATCATGCAAAAGGGTAATTGCCATATCAATACTGCCTTCGCTCAACCTGTTGGCAAGCTCTTGCTCGGTGCCTTCAAACAGCTCAAACACCACGCCAGCCTCGCCCCGTCTGAAACTACCAAGCAAATTGGAAATTAGCTTTGCAGGTATGGTGCGTAAAACCCCTAGCCTAAGCGCTTTTTTCACCTCAACATTTTGCAGTTCTAACGTGGCTTGGTTGCATTCATATAAAATAGACTTGGCGTGTTCTAAAAATCTGGTTCCCGCTTCAGTTAGGAAAACCCTGCGTGACGAACGGTTAAACAATTGCGCCTCAAGCTGTTGCTCAAGCTTTTTAATACCTGCGGACAATGTGGGTTGGGTAACGCACGCGCGCTCAGACGCCTTGGTGAAATTACCTGTTTCCACCACTGCCAAAAAATACCGTAATTGATAAAGCTCAAACATAGACACCATCTATAGATAACATTTAAACTATCGATTGTATCTATTGATAAAGATTTACTAGGCTATGTCAATATTTGTTGCTGATATCGCGAATATGAGCTGAGTGGACGAGTAGCTATAATAGCTACGAGGACTAGCGACCAAGCGGGAGCGCAGCCTGCGTGGCGCCAAGGGGCGGAAGCATCTAGATGCGGAGCCCTGAACGCAATAAGCCACGGCAAAGCTTTAGCTGCAGCCGTGAGTGCAAGAAAGATGCGGAGAGTTTATAATGACCATATTAACCACAAGCCTAGATGAAAACAGCGAGAGCTTTGCTGAAAATAAAACAACCATGCAGGTTTTGGTTGATGATTTGCGTGAGAAAATCAGCACCATTGCCCAAGGTGGCTCTGAGCGAGCGCGTGACAAGCATCTAAGCCGTGGCAAACTGTTACCCCGTGACCGTGTACAAGGTTTGCTTGACCCGGGAACTCCGTTTTTAGAATTTTCCCACCTTGCCGCGCACGATATGTATGACGCTGACATTCCCGCCGCAGGAATTATAACTGGAATTGGTCGGGTGGCTGGCATTGAATGTATTATCGTTTGTAATGACGCCACGGTTAAGGGCGGCACATACTATCCCATGACCGTGAAAAAACATTTGCGCGCACAGGAAATTGCCCGTGAAAACAACCTGCCCTGCATTTATTTGGTTGATAGCGGCGGGGCTAACCTGCCCAACCAAGAAGATGTTTTCCCTGATAAAGAACATTTCGGCCGTATTTTTTATAACCAAGCTACCTTATCAGCCGAAGGCATTGCACAGATAGCCGTAGTTATGGGTTCATGCACCGCAGGCGGGGCGTATGTTCCTGCCATGGCTGATGAAAGCATTATAGTGCAAAACCAAGCAACAATTTTCCTTGGTGGCCCGCCGTTAGTTAAGGCCGCCACTGGCGAGGTGGTATCAGCAGAAGACCTAGGTGGTGGCGATTTGCATGCGCGAACCTCTGGTGTTAGCGACCATTTAGCGGCAAACGACACCGCCGCCCTTGCCCAAGCACGGCAAATTGTTTCGAACCTAAACAAAACTAAAACAAACCCGCTAAAAATGAAGCAACCAACCCCGCCTGTGTTTGATGAAGACAGCATTTATGGTGTTATTCCCACAGACAGCCGCCAACCGTTTGATGTACGTGAAATTATTGCCCGCATTGTTGATGGTAGCGAGTTTGACGAGTTTAAAAAGCTGTATGGCACCACACTGGTAACTGGTTTTGCCCACATTCACGGTCACCCTGTTGGCATTGTGGCAAACAACGGCGTGTTGTTTTCACAAAGCGCACTTAAGGGCGCGCATTTTATTGAGCTGTGCGCCCAACGCAAAATACCGTTAGTATTTTTACAAAATATCACAGGCTTTATGGTTGGCAGTAAATATGAAGCAGGCGGCATAGCCAAAGATGGCGCCAAAATGGTAACCGCCGTTGCCACCGCCAATGTACCAAAGTTCACCGTAATAATTGGCGGCAGTTTTGGTGCAGGCAACTATGGCATGTGTGGTCGTGCTTATGGCCCACGCTTTATGTGGATGTGGCCTAACGCCCGCATTTCCGTAATGGGCGGCGAGCAAGCCGCCAGCGTGCTGGCAACCGTTACCCGCGATGGTAAAGAGGCGCGTGGCGAGGAATGGTCAGCCGAAGAAGAAGCGGCGTTTAAAGCCCCAATTTGCGAGCAATATGAGCGTGAAGGTCACCCCTACCACGCTAGTGCAAGGCTGTGGGACGATGGCATAATTGACCCTGCCGACACCCGCATGGTGCTTGGCCTTGGCCTTTCCGCCGCCATGAACGCCCCCATTGAAGATACAAAATTTGGCCTATTTAGGATGTAGCCACCAGTGGCGTAATCCCACAAGGATTTATTATGACTGATACATTATTACTAAGCATTGACGAGCGCGGTATTGCCACCATGACCCTTAATCGCCCAAAAGTTAGAAATGCCTTTAACCAACAGCTAATTGAGGACATTACAAAAACCACCGCCAAGCTTGGTGCTGATAAAAATGTTCGTGCCATTGTGGTTAAGGGTGCGGGTGAGATATTTTCTGCAGGTGGCGATCTGAACTGGATGAAACAAGCCGCAGACTATACCGAGGCGGAAAACTGGGACGATGCTGTAAAACTGTCAGACATGTTCAACACCCTAAACACCGTAGCCAAACCCACCATTTGCTTGGTACAGGGTGCGGCAATGGGTGGTGCCACAGGGCTAATAAGTTGTTGTGACATTGCCATTGCCACAGTGGATGCAAAATTTGCATTTTCTGAGGTTAAGTTGGGGCTTATTCCCGCCACCATATCGCCATTTGTTTTAGCGGCCATTGGTGCGCGAGCCGCCCGCAGATATTTCCTTACTGGTGAGCGTTTTGATGGCACAACCGCACTTCTCACAGGGCTGGTTCATCAACTAGTTGCAGATAATGAGCAATTAGATGTGGCGGCTGAAAAAATGATTAAGCAAATTTTATCTGGTGGCGCTGAGGCCGTAGCAGGCAGTAAAAAACTAATAGCAGATGTGGCAGGCAAGCCAATTGATACGGAACTTCGCCATAAAACTGCTGAAATGATAGCCATGCGCCGTGCCAGTGCCGAAGGGCAAGAGGGCTTGTCAGCATTTTTAGAAAAACGCAAAGCAAGTTGGACACAAGTGCCGGAGACAAAATCATGAGCAAAACAATTAAAAAAATCCTCATTGCCAACCGTGGTGAAATTGCTTGTCGTATAATTGATACTGCGCGTGACGTGGGCATTAAAACCGTGGCACTTTATTCGGACGCAGATGAAAACGCGCGCCACACCCTAATGGCGGACGATGCCATTTATATGGGTGCCGCCCCTGCTAGTGAAAGCTATTTACGCGGCGACGCCATAATTGAAGCCGCAATTAAAGTTGGTGCAGATGCCATTCACCCCGGCTATGGTTTTTTATCTGAAAATGCTGATTTTGCTGAAGCCTGCGAAAAGGCAAGTATAATTTTCATTGGCCCTAAGGCTGATAGCATTCGTGCTATGGGCTTAAAAGGTGCGGCAAAAACCCTGATGGTAAAAGCTAACGTGCCAGTGGTGCCAGGGTACCACGGTGACAACCAAGACCCATCTTTCCTACAGGCTGAAGCTGATAAAATTGGCTATCCACTGTTAATTAAGGCCATCGCAGGCGGTGGTGGCAAGGGCATGCGCTTGGTGGAAAGTGCTGAACAGTTTGAAAGTGCGCTAGAAGGTGCCAAACGTGAAGGTGCGAACTCATTTGGTAACGACATTGTATTGTTAGAAAAATATATCACCACCCCGCGCCACATTGAAATTCAGGTTTTTGGCGACAGCCACGGTAACGCTGTGCATTTGTTTGAGCGCGATTGTTCAATTCAACGTCGCCACCAAAAAGTGGTAGAAGAAGCCCCTGCCCCCAACATGCCCGAAAATGTGCGCGCCGCCATGGGCGATGCCGCAGTTCGTGCCGCCAAGGCCATTGGCTATGAAGGTGCTGGCACCATTGAATTTATTGTTGATGCATCCGGTGAGCTGACCGAAGACAGCTTTTATTTCATGGAAATGAACACCCGCCTGCAAGTGGAGCACCCAGTTACCGAAGAAATAACAGGTGAAGACCTAGTTGCATGGCAAATTGCCGTGGCTGAGGGCAAGCCCCTACCCAAAAAGCAAAGTGAATTGAGCATAAATGGTCACGCCATAGAGGTGCGGTTATATGCCGAAGACCCCGCCAATGGCTTTTTACCGCAAACTGGTGTGGTTAAATACTTCCATGTGCCAAATAGCTTTAATGTGCGCTTGGAAACTGGCATTGAAGAAGGCGGCGAGGTTAGCCCATATTACGACCCGATGATTGCAAAGATTATTACCACTGGCGACAACAGAGATGAAGCCATTGCCAATATGGAAACGGCACTAGGGCAAACTGGTTTGGTGGGTGTTAAAACCAACTTGGCATTTTTAGCACGCACCATTGGGCATAAGGCATTTAAAGATGCACAGGTGGAAACAGGCTTTATTGAAAAACACAAAGCTGATCTTTTACCAAATGCAACCAAACGAAGCGAACTGGTAAAACCACTGTCACTTGCAGTTTTGGCGCATACCATTGACCGTCCTGATGCCATGGCGGCAAAATATGGCTTGGATGACGCAGCCTACAGTCCGTGGTCACTAAACAACGGTTGGCGCATGGCACTGCCATATGTTGAGAACTTGAGCCTAACACTTGATGGTCAAGATGACTTTAATTGCCGCATACACCTAAACGAAACTATCGGTGTGGAAATTGATGGTGAAACCAATTTGGTGGACGGTGTTTTATATGACGATGGCACATTGGAAGCCACCATTAACGGTGAAGATGCCGCTTGTTTGGTGTGGCAAGACAGTAAGCAAGTTTCGATTATGATGGGCGGTGAAACATACAATTTCGCCCTAAAAACTGGCGAGCAAGCTGGTGATGATGAAGGACAAGCACAAGGTGCGGTTTTATCGCCAATGCCAGGGAAAATTATCGAATGTTTTGTTAAAAATGGCGACGTGGTTGATGAGGGTACACCCCTGCTGATATTAGAAGCCATGAAAATGGAATATACATTAAAAGCACCAAAAACAGGCGTTGTTGAGGGCTTAACAGCCAAGATAAACGATCAGGTGGCAGATGGAGCAACGTTGCTTAATATTATAGAGAAAGAATAACCGAAACCTACTTGGGTTGAGGCAAGGGCGACCGCCCGCCCGAGTTAATACGAGGCGTATGCGCAGGCGAAGCAGGAATGAAATGACGGCGACAGCCGTGAGCTAAAAATAACTGGAGACCGCTAGGTCGACCGTGGCTTATGCCACGCACATGCGCAGGCGAAGCAGGAATGAAATGACGGCGACAGCCGTGAGCTAAAAAAAGGAATATAAAATGACAATTAATTATGGCCTAAATTTTGGACAGGGCGAAACCATTGACATGTTGCGGGACACTGTTGCCAGCTTTGCCGCAAAAGAAATTGCCCCTCGTGCCGCCCAAATTGATGAAAGCAATGAGTTTCCTGCTGATCTGTGGCCGAAAATGGGTGAGCTTGGCTTGCTGGGCATTACTGCTGATGAAAAATATGGCGGTGTGGAAATGGGATATTTAGCACACACCATTGTTATGGAAGAAATTTCACGTGCTTCTGCCAGTGTGGGCTTGTCATACGGGGCGTTTTCAAACCTGTGTGTTAACCAAATTATGCGCAATGGCACAGATGAGCAAAAAGAAAAATACTTGCCCAAGCTGATATCAGGCGAACACGTTGGCGCACTGGCAATGAGTGAGCCAGGTGCGGGTTCTGACGTTGTTAGCATGCGTTTAAAAGCCGACAAGCGTAACGATAAGTTTATTCTAAACGGCAACAAAATGTGGATAACCAATGGCCCTGATGCTGATACACTGGTGGTTTATGCCAAAACAAAGCCAGATGCAGGCGCGCACGGTATTACAGCTTTTATCATTGAGAAAACCATGGCTGGTTTTTCCACCGCGCAAAAACTGGACAAATTAGGTATGCGTGGCTCCAACACCTGCGAACTGGTGTTTGAAGACTGTGAAGTGCCATATGAAAACATTCTTGGTGAAGAAAACAAGGGTGTTGCTGTTTTAATGAGCGGTCTGGATTATGAACGTGTGGTGCTGTCAGGTGGCCCGCTTGGCATTATGGCGGCGTGTATGGACATTGTTATACCATATGTGCATGAGCGTGAGCAGTTTGGCAAAGCCATTGGCACATTTCAGCTTATGCAGGGCAAACTAGCCGACATGTACAGCACATGGTCAGCAAACAGGGCCTATGTTTATGCAGTAGCGGCGGCCTGTGACCGCGGCGAGACCACAAGAAAAGATGCCGCAGGTTGCATACTTTATAGCGCGGAAAAAGCCACGTGGATGGCACTTGAGGCCATTCAAACATTGGGTGGTAATGGCTATATCAATGAATATCCCACAGGAAGGTTGCTTCGTGATGCCAAATTATACGAAATTGGCGCTGGCACATCGGAAATTAGACGTATGTTAATAGGTAGAGAGTTGTTTGAAGAGAATAAATAGGGGTGTTTTTTGTAGCTCACGCTTAGCTTGTTGCCGCTTTTATTTATAGCTCACGGCTGTCGCAGGCATTTCATGCCCGCTTCG
>DAOWAS010000095.1 GCA_030634465.1 Alphaproteobacteria bacterium
ATGAAGTCATCGGGGTAGACGAGGCCGCGTTGCGGATGGTTCCAGCGAATTAGGGCCTCTACACCAGCTAGGCGCCTTTTATGTATGTTGATCTGAGGTTGGAATTGAAGGGTAAATTCGTCCTCAGAAATAGCATTATGCAGTTCTTCGATCATAGAGACCCGTTGCTCGACGTTGACTTGCATTTTTTGGTCGTGGAAACGGTAGGTGCCACGTCCCTCAGCCTTGACGCGGTAAAGAGCAGTGTCGGCCTGAGCGAGAAGCTCTCCAGGGGCTACTTTTTCTGGATCATACATGGCAACGCCAATGCTGACGCCAGTATGAATGCGGTGGCCATCGATGTCGAACGGCTGCATCATAAGGTTGCAAATTCGGTTGGCATTCGCGGCAACGTTTTCAGGGGCCTTGATCGAGGTTTGGACGATGGCAAACTCGTCGCCACCAAGACGCGCCACGATATCAGTTTCACGGATGGTCGATGCCAAACGCTCGGCGACGGCAACAAGCAAAGCATCGCCAACAGGGTGGCCCAAGGTGTCATTAACATCCTTGAAGTGGTCGAGATCGAGAAGCAGCAAAGCGAAAGTGTTATTTGTGCGCCGCGCCTGCTTGGTTGCCCAATCTAGCCTTTCATGAAACAATAATCGGTTGGGCAAGCCAGTTAGAACATCATAGCGAGCTAGTTGCGCGTTCTTTTGGTCCGATGTTTCTCGCGCCTGCTCTATATTATTAGCCTCGATGATTTGAGCCAAGGCCGACCAGAGTGGCGCCAAACGTTCCACAAGGGCTTCATCGTACCCATTTTTCCGATTTACCAACCCCACGGTGCCGACAATGATCTTGCCACGTTTTAACGGTACACCTAGAAACGCATTTAGCGTCGGCAGACTTTTAGACAATCCCTTGCTTTTCGACGAGGTGACAGGCTCGTTGGCTATGACCATCTCTCCAGTGGTGATGACGGAGGCATTGAGGCGGTCTAAATCATCAAACATGAAGCGATCAGGAGCATTTTTCTCATAAAGTATACGGGTTTCCTCGCTCCAGGAAATGTTAGAAATAGCCAGTGTCCGCAAATACGGCGTCCCGTCAGCTTCATTCTCGCAAACGTCTATGAAGCCATATTCGCTATTCGTCATCTTCAGCATATCGGCGAGCACAGAATCAAAATTTTCCCGCGCCTCCCTGTGCTCCAGAAAGCTAGTCAGCGTGCGGTCCACCGTTTCGAGAATAACGTGTTCCTCAGCAAGGTTTTTTTCAAGCACTTTTTGCTCTGTTATATCCTCTCCAGAACTAAGGGTGCCGATGATAGCGCCGCTGTCGTCAGTAAGGGCTCTGTTATGCCAAGCTATTAATCTCTTGTCGCCAGACTTTGTTACGACCTTAGTTTCGAAATAATCCACTCCCTCGGTATTCCCCGATACAATAGAATTGAACGCAGCTTTGGTTTTGCCGTTGCCCTCAGGCGGAATACACATTTCGAACCAATTTTTACCGATAAGCTCTCCCTCTTTGTACCCCATCACCTCATTACCACGCTTGTTTATCAGACTGACCGTGCCTTGCTTGTCGAGGGCAATGATGATGCTGCCCGCAATATTGAGGTATCTTTCTGCTGTGTTTTTCTCCCGAATAATATCGGCCGCCGCATTTATCCTGTCGGTGACGTCACGGTCGATGCCTCGGTATCCAACAAACGCCCCGTCCGAAGAAAAAACAGGTGTACCTGAGGTTTCCAAGGTCACCAAGTGTCCGTCTTTGTGGATATTGGTATTAATTAAATTTCTAAATGATTTTTTCAGCTCTAGTATCGTCACGAACTGCGCCATAATGCGCTCCGCCTCTTCTGGCGGCATTAAATCAAACGGTTTCTTGCCCAGAACCTCTTTAACTTCGTAACCAAGTAAGTCCTTTATCTTGGGGCTAACGTATATATAGACGGCGTTTTCATCGACTTCCCACACCGAATCCGAGGTGCTTTCCGTGATATCGCGGAAGCGCTTTTCGCTTTTGACTAATGCTTGCTTGGCTTGCCTTTCCTGATTGATGCGTCGAAGGGCTGAGCGTTGAAGTAGAACAATAGTATAAGTCAGCACAATGCCTGCCGCTAGCAAGACCAGGCTTGTCCACCGTTTTTGCGCGGCAATGAAACTCGGCGTCGCGAAATAAGTGACGGTCCATTCTTGCCCTAGAATATCCAAAACAGTTTGATTTTTCACTGGGGAGGTTTCTTTTGTGTCCACGCCCTCTTCGGCAAAATCACCATCCATTCGTGACTGGTGAAAATAAAGATACCGCGTGCCCTCCAGCGGCATATTGTCGGTGATCTCGAAGTCAAGGCCAGCCGGTGGCCTGTTCTTCAATGCCACTTCTACCATGGCACTAATATGGAGCCCGCCGATGATAAACCCCTGAAAATTTGCACGGCGCTGTTCTATGGTGTTGGTCAGCGTTCCGTTCCTGTAAATGGGGTGGTGGATGAAAAGGTCGTACGCACCTTCATTTGCATTAGGAAAGGTCATACAACATGCTGCCATTATCTTTCCAGTGTCTCTGGATTGTTGCAAACTTTCGAGCCGACTTAGATTGGACGATAAATCGAAACCGAGCCAAAGTTCATTCCCCTCCATAGGTACAATGTGGTAGAGGGGAAAATATTCTGCTCGCTGGGCAGCAGGAACCATTTCGCCTTGCTCATTCCGCTCGGTGATTTGAAAGTTATCCAACCCCTCATGCTGGGCAGCACTTTGGAAGGCGCTCCGCTCTGAATCCAGAACACGTGGTACCCACTTAAGGGCTTGAATGTCTTCGTGGGAAGAAAGTTTCTGTTGAACGAAAGTTTCAAATTCAGTCCGTGTCACATCTTGCGATGCGGCGAATAGGCTAGCTACCGATTTTAAAACATTTGTGTGCTGGTCGACCTCTATTTGCAGGGCTCTGGTGTGTTCCTGCACACGGTGTTGAAACTCATTTTGAAAGGAGTTGCTTTCTAAGTTTTCAACGACAAGAAATAGAAGAACTGACAAGGTAGCGCCAATACTTGCCGTGATGATTAAGGAGGGGGATTCTTGAATTTTTTCTTTAAGGTTCAAAGTTATCTCCACATTTTACGCACGATAAATACAAAGGCACCAATCAAAAACAAGTTTAGTATAAGCCTGCAACAACTGGTCGGTTATTTACACAAAATGGTATTATAAATACGTTCAGAATGCAAATTTTAGCAATTTTACGTAGATTAAAATAAGAATCTACAAGTGCAAGGGGAATTTTGGGGGGCTAAGTATCATCGTTTGTGACAATGTTTGTGGCAATGTTTGCGGTAACGGCGAAAAGGTTTTTACTCAACCAATTGGTTCTAAATCTAGTATGTTGTTTTAGTAATTTATTGTATTTCAACTTTGTTGGAATTCTGCCATTATTGCCCTCTACTTGTATTAAAGGTTTTTTGCAAACCTTTGGTGCATACTATTTGAATTGCCTAATAGACCTAATAGAAATGAAAGCTCGCCCTAATGGATATAAATATTCACATCCCTGAAAAGTTTAAAAACCTGCTTTGGATACTGGCTTTAGTAGTTGCAGGGATTATGGTTATGGTCTTGGCCTCGTTATTTAAAAGCAGCCCGCAAAAGGCCGATGTTAGCGAGCATTCGGTTAAGGTGCGCTCGTTAGAAATAACAAAAATTGATGTAACCCCGCGTGTCATTGGTTACGGCAGGGTAAAACCCACCAGAACGTGGGATGCTGTGGCTGAGGTTGCAGGGCAGGTGATATGGATAGCTGATGAGCTGCGTGATGGCATGGTTGTAACTGCGGGCACAGAGCTGTTGCGCATAGAACCATCTAACTACCGCCTGTTATTAGCCCAAGCAGAAGCGCAATTGCGGGCATCAGAGGTTAGGGCGAAAACCGCAAGTGATAGCTTGGAAATTGCCAAAAGCGAGCTTGAGTTGTTGCGTACGGATTATGAGCGCAAAAAAGAACTGTCGAGAAATGGTACCATTTCGCAAGCTTCAGTTGATACCTCGGAACGTACCATGCTTGCAGGGCAGTCCAATGTGGCAAACTTGCAAAACTCGATAAACCTGAATATGGCAGAGCACGACGTTGCCCTTGCCGTGCGCGATGCCGCCAAGCTAGATTTGGAACGCACCCATAAAATTGCCCCGTTTAATGCCCGCATTACCACTGTGAACATTGGTGTGGCGCAATATGCCAACAGGGGTCAGTTGATGTTTTCTGCTGATGCCTTGGACAGGGCTGAGGTGGCGGCGCAATTTCCCTTGGGTACTATTCGCCCGTTAATTAATGCCACTCAAACCCAACAAGCTGGCCATGAAGAGCTAAGTTGTGATGTTCGCTGTGCCTTGCTTTCGCTTAATGCCGTAATGCGGCTAAACACACCAACACACAGTGTTACATGGCCGGCAAAAGTTAGCCACGTTACAGGTGCTGTAGACCCGCTAACCCAAAGTTTTGGTGTGGTGGTTGCGGTTGACAATCCTGATGAACTAACCATAGCAGGTGAGCGCCCGCCACTTTTGCGTAATACTTTTATTGAGGTAGAGCTGTCAGCGCCCATCATGAAAGATCAGGTAGTGGTGCCGTTAACTGCGGTGCATGAGGGCATGGTTTATGTGATCGATGAAAACTCACGGTTACGTAAGCGCAGTGTGGAAATAGCATTTTCGCAAAGGGGCTATGTGGTTGTGCGGTCTGGTCTTGGCTTTGGCGAGCATATTGTGGTGTCTGATATGGTTACGGCAATTGATGGCATGTTGTTAGACCCGCAGGAAGATACAAATATAAGGCAGCAAATGCTTATGGAAGCAACTGGCCAAGTTGCAACAGGCGAAATGCTTACGGGCACAACTGTGGAGGAACCTGCCCAGTGATCCGTTTTTTCGCGTCCCACACAACAGCGGCAAATGTATTGATGTTTGCTATTATAATTCTAGGCATATCTGCGCTACCAAAGCTGCAGCGTGATACATTTCCTTATGTGCCACCAACCGAGGTTGAGGTCAGGGTTATATACCCCGGTGCCACCCCTGATGAGGTTGAAGACGTTATTTGCCTTAGGGTTGAAGATGCCCTTGATAGCATAACAGGGCTGGTTGAGATTAGTTGTGATGCGCGGGAAAACATTGCCATAACCATTGCTGAAATGCGTGAGGGTGAGGACATTGAAGAGTTTTATAACGATGTTAAGTCTGCGGTTGAGGCCATTAAACGTTTTCCTGACAAGGTTGAAAAACCCACAGTTGTTAAGCTAGAGCGTGTTGCATCAGTTGCCAGCATTGCCATAACAGGTGATATGTCACCGCGCGAACTTAAGGCCTACGCCGAAGGGGTTAAAGAGCGCCTAAAGCGCGACCCGCTAATTGCTCAGGTAAGAATTAAGGGTTTTTCCGAGCAAGACATGTTTATCGAAATTTCTGCAGGGGCATTGGAACAACACGGCATTAGCATTTCAGATGTTAGAAATGTGGTCGAGCGGCAAAGTCTGGACATTCCCGCAGGTGTTATGGAAACCACAGGTGGCGATTTAATTGTGCGTTTTAACGAGCAACGCAAAACCCCAAACGAACTTGGCGAGCTGATAGTTGTATCAGGCTCGCTTGGTGGGCAAATAAAGCTGGGTGATATAGCTGATATTTATACTGACTTTGACGCCCCTGAAGACAAAATAATTTTTAACGGCGACAGGGCGGCATTGTTGGAAATTTCCAAAACCACCGACCAAGACAGCCTCCGTGTTATGGCGGCGATTGAAGAAAATTTGTTGCGTGAAAAACAAATTGCTCCCCACGGTGTTAATTTTGAAATTAGTTCAGATGTAACAGGTAGTATCCGCGAGCGTTTGCGTATTTTGGTGGTAAATGGCTTGCAGGGCTTGGGCTTGGTGTTTTTAACCATGTGGCTGTTCTTTTCATTCAGGTTCAGTTTTTGGGTCACTATGGGGCTACCAGTTTCGTTTCTTGGCACTATATATGCCATGAACTTTTTGGGTTATTCCCTAAACATGATGACCTTGGTGGGCCTGTTGGTCGCCATTGGTATATTGATGGACGATGCCATTGTAATATCAGAAAATATTGCCGCCCATTTGGCTAAGGGTAAAAAGGCACTTGATGCCGCAATAGATGGTACCCGCCATGTTTTGCCCGGGGTGGTGTCGTCATTTCTAACCACGGTGATGATAATTGGCCCGCTGGCATTTTTGTCAGGTAAAATGGGCATGGTGCTGAAATTTTTGCCCGCAGTTTTGCTAATAACCCTAATTGTAAGTCTGGTTGAGGCATTTCTTATTTTACCATCGCACCTTGCCCATGCCATGACAAAAGCTGATGTCGGCAAGCGTTCACGTTTTCAAATTGGTTTTGAAAACAGATTTGAAATGGTGCGGGAACGTATTTTCATGCCGTTAGTGGTGCGGGTTACAAAAGCCCCGGGACGCTCCATTGGTATTATGCTGTTTGTAATGTTGTTTTCCATAGCAGCTTTCCCCGCGGGTATTTTAAAGTTTCAGGCTTTTCCCACACTGGAAAGCGATGTAATTGAAGCCCGGGTTTTGTTGCCGCAGGGAACACCCTTGTCACGCACTGAAGAGGTGGTGGCCCATGTTAACACCGCCCTTAAGCAACTGGACGAAGAGTTTTCCGCCCTGCAAGACGATGACAAGCGCATGATTATAAATACCACCATTTCGTTCAATACCAACATAGACGCTTATGAAAGCGGTGCACACGTAGCAACCATAAGTGCTGACTTGCTGCCAGCTGAGGCTAGGCAAGGCACCATTGATGATATGTTGGCGCGTTGGCGTGAGCTAACTGGTGATTTGCCAGACGTTATTGCGCTTAAATTTACCGACAAGGAACGCGGCGTTGCAGGCAAGGCCATTGACCTTAGAATTCAGGGCGACGATCTGGCTCGTTTGAAAATGGTGTCGCAAGAGTTGCAAAATTTCCTAATGAGTTTAGAGGGCGTTGATGATGTCTCTGACGACCTGCGCCTTGGCAAGCGAGAGCTAAGGGTGAGGCTAAAATCCACCGCAGGGGTTTTTGGTGTTACGGCACAGGCCGTTGCCAACGAACTGCGCGCGGCAATATATGGCAATACCAGTGTGGAAATTATAAGTGGTCCTGAAACTTATGATGTTATTGTCAGGCTGGCTGAGGGTGACCGCAGTAATATTGAAGATTTGCAATATTTGAAATTACGCGGGCCTGATAATACGCTGATACCGCTAAGCTCAGTTGCCATTATTGAAGAAGACCGTGGCTATGCCCGTATTCACCGTGTTAATGGCGAGCGAACCGTAACAATTCAGGCATCGGTTGATACCAAAATAGCTAACTCACAAGAAATTATGGGCATGTTATACAAACAGATATTGCCACCCTTGGCTGAGAAATACTCTGGTGTGCATTTTGTCTCAGAAGGGCAAGACAAGGAAACAGCAAAAACAGGGGCTTCGTTACTATCAAACCTGTTAATAGGCATTATTGGTATTTATCTAATATTGGTGTTTCAGTTTAAAAGCTACCTACAACCAGTGGCGGTTATGCTAGCCATACCCATGGGTATTATTGGTGTGGTTTGGGGGCATGTGCTTATGGGCTTAGACCTGACCATGCCTAGTATGGTTGGTTTTGCCACGCTTGCGGGCATTGTGGTTAATAATAATATTTTGCTAGTAACATTTATTAAAAGCGGCATGAAAAATGGCATGACCGCGGTTGAGGCTGGCCGCCAAGCGGCACGTGACCGCTACCGCCCAATTATGCTTACATCGCTTACCACGCTAGCAGGTTTGTTGCCCTTGCTTACAGAAACCAGCACACAGGCACAGCTAATGATACCATTGGTTGCCAGTTTGGCATTTGGCCTGTTGACCGCAACTATTGCATCATTGCTGTTAGTGCCATCGTTTTTTGCCATTATTAATAAAGCTGACTGATAACAAAGCAGGCTGATAAGAAAGTAGCTTGATAAGAAAAAGGCTCCCACAATGTGAGAGCCTTTATATTGTTTTGTTGGTTTAACTACAAAGCTTCGACCACCACCACTATCCCCCCACTACCGCAGTCATATCCTGCGCTGGTTGTAGTGCCATGCAATAAGTTTCCGCCACTGATGAAGTTTAATGGCGAGTAGCCCTCTACCAATCTGCCTTCACCGAACAGTTTCACAGTAGGGGTAAGAAAGTATGCCCCACCAAGAACCATTTGGTTTTGCCGCTCCCACGGCGAGCCATCAGCACCTGCTATAAACGAGCTGAACTCAA
>DAOWAS010000115.1 GCA_030634465.1 Alphaproteobacteria bacterium
CCATCCATTAGCTCGTAAAAGCTTGATAGGTCTAAGCCTTCAGCCAGTGGGTCAATAATGTGAGCACCATCGTCATTGGCAACCTGAATTAGGCACAGTTTGGCAAAATAAGTGGTGGTTCTGAGAAACTCGGTATCAATAGTTATGTATTGAGAGTCTTTTAAGCTTTCAACCAGCTTAACCAAGTCATCAGTTTTTGTAATAGGTGTAATGGACATGTTCTTCCTGATTTTTTATTGCTTATACACCCATAAAAATAAAAGGTCACGCCCCCATATGGGTTGATTTGCAAATTTCATAAAAAAACATTGCTGAGTGTTGCTGAATACTTGACAATGGCGGCGTTTCATGCGCTTTTGCACGAGATTTTTTGAGTTATATTTAATTAAGTTACCAGATACAGCGAATAGGACAAAAGACATGCATCAATATCGCACTCACACATGCGGAGAACTGCGTAAAGCCAATGTTGGAGAACGTTTACGGCTTTCAGGTTGGGTCCATAGAAAAAGAGACCACGGCAACCTGTTGTTTATTGACCTGCGTGACCATTATGGTTTGACCCAGTGTGTTGTTGATGTTGATACATCTGTGTTTAAAGATGTTGAAGACGCCCGTCAGGAAAGCGTTATTTGTGTAACGGGTACTGTTGTTGAGCGCACCGAAGACACTGTGAACAAAGACCTGCCCACAGGCGCGGTTGAACTGGTAATTGAAGAGTTTGAACTGTTATCATCGGCGGGCGATTTGCCGTTACCAGTGTTTGGCGATCAAGAGTATCCAGAAGATATTCGTCTTAAATATCGCTTTTTAGATTTGCGCCGTGAACGTATGCATAAAAATATTATGCTTAGAAACAACATTGTTACCAGCATACGCCGCCGCATGACCGATATTGGTTTTATGGAATTTCAAACTCCTATTCTAACCGCATCTAGCCCTGAGGGTGCTCGCGACTTTTTGGTTCCATCACGTTTGCACCCGGGCAAGTTTTATGCTCTGCCGCAAGCACCACAACAGTTTAAACAGCTTATTATGATGTCTGGTTTTGACAAATATTTCCAAATTGCACCTTGTTTCCGCGATGAAGATGCCAGAGCAGATCGCTCTCCTGGTGAATTTTACCAGCTTGATGTGGAAATGAGCTTTGTTACCCAAGACGACGTGTTTGACGCAATTGAGCCTGTTATGACTGGCTTGTTTAAAGAGTTTGCAGGTGAGCGCACCGTAACCGAAGGTGCATACCCACGCATTCCTTACAAAGAAAGCATGTTGAAATATGGTAATGATAAGCCTGACTTGCGTAACCCGATTATAATTCAAGACGTGTCTGAAATTTTCCGTGGCTCTGGCTTTGGCATTTTTGCCCGCATGGTTGAGGCAGGTTCTGTTGTACGTGCCATTGCAGCCCCCGGTGCTGGTGCAAAAGCACGCAGTTTCTTCGACAAAATGAACGACTGGGCTAAGGGCGAGGGTTTTGCTGGACTTGGTTACATAAACATTAAAGAAGGCGTTGCTGGTGGTCCCATTGCTAAAAACCTTGGCGAGGAACGCACAGCGCAATTGCGCGAGCAGCTGAACCTTGGTGATAATGACGGTGTGTTCTTTGCTTGTGATAAAGAAGCTGGTGCCGCTAAGCTTGCCGGTGTGGCAAGGGACAAAGTTGGCCATGATTTAGAATTGATCGATCCAAACGCATTTGAATTTTGTTGGGTGGTTGATTATCCAATGTTTGAGGTTGATGAAACTACCAATAAACTGGACTTTTCTCACAACCCGTTTTCAATGCCACAAGGCGGTTTGGAAGCGTTGGAAGACAAAGACCCGTTGGATGTTTTGGCTTACCAGTACGATATTATTTGTAACGGTGTTGAATTGTCATCTGGTGCCATTCGTAACCATTTGCCTGAAATTATGTATAAAGCATTTGGCATTGCTGGTTACGATGAAGATGCCTTGGAAAAAGAGTTCCCCGGCATGTTGCATGCACTTTCATTTGGCGCACCACCCCATGGTGGCTTAGCGCCGGGTGTTGACCGCATTGTTATGTTGTTGGCTAATGAGCCAAACATTCGTGAGGTTATTTTGTTCCCAATGAACCAACGTGCCGAAGACCTGATGATGAACGCGCCAAACGAAGCAACACCAAAGCATTTGCGCGAGTTACACATTCGTACAGTTCAGCCAGTTGTTGAGAAAAAAGAAGAAGAGTAGGGCAGCTTAGCTGTTTTGCAGCCTAACCGTTACGCGGCTAGTCGTTACATGATTAGTCATTACACGTCTTGGTCGTTGAAGCGTTTGTGAATTTTTGCGGAAAGCTCTATTTCTTCTACTGCTAATACGCCATCAGCATAAATGGTCTTTTGCAAAAACTCTGAGATAATATCTTGAGTTTCATCGTCGGTGGCGGCCAAACGTTCCAGACATGTGGTTACAACTTCGCCCGATGGCTGTTGTTTGTTTATATATGCCTCTAAATTCAAAATGTCGTTATTATTAAGCGGGAAGCCAAAACGTTCGGCTTCTTGTTTAATATAATCGGTTATAACCAACACTTCTTTTGGGTGCATATAGCCATCAGACCTTGCCACCGCTATTAGAACCCGCAAGCCATCGCGCAATAAAGGCCAATGCTTGGTTTCAATAATTGAATGGTATGTATCTTGATTGTCATGTTTATCAACAATGTTGAAAATTTCGTTCATATCATACGTTTGCCCATTTTCGTTAAACAGGTTAACAATACGGTCAATACGAAAAGTTCTAAGGTCTTCACGCATAAAGCAAAAACCACGAATGGAGCGATAGCCAGCAAAACTGTTGGCAAATTTTATAATAGAAACCCAGCGTTTGCTGATGTTGTCATTTTCATCTCTATATTCAACACCAACTGTCATTCCAACAAAGTCGTTGTCAGGGTCAGATCCAGGCAGGTTTTCTTTTAGGGTGACATCATCTTCAAGGTCGCTTCCAGCTTCAAGCTCAACCTTGGCAAAGCTCGGTCTTGCTGGGTACTTATCTTTAAATGTTTCTACTAATGTGCTTAGTTTTGTCATCGCTGCCCCCCAAATATGCAGGCATGTTAACACCACCGAGTAGAAAAAGTGAATAGTTTAATCTTAAAGTTTTTAATAATGCGGAGGAGGGGCTTCAACACCTGAAGATGTAGGAGAGTTTTCTTTTAAATTTACAACTTCTTCTCGTAGTCGTTTTGTCAGCTTTTTCAGCTTGTCTATTTCGTCCCATTGCTTGGTTATTGTGTCGTTCAAACTGTCGACAACTTCTTGCTGATAAGAAAACTTAATCTCCAAATCATCCAAGCGTTTTTCTAACTTTTGCATTTATTGCTCCAACTGTGTTTTTATTTGTACTTGTCCTGACAGGGTGCGGTGAACAGGGCATTTGTCGGCTATTTTCAAAAGCTTTTTCTTGTCACTATCGCTTAAATTGCCTTCAAATTTAATTGTTCTGTTGAACGTATCAACCATGCCTTCGCCGCCATCACATGTTTCACAATCTTCCATATGAACTTTTTTGTGGGTTAGGCTAACAATTACATTGTCCAGCGCCATTTTTTTCATATTTGCATACATGCGCAGGGTAATAACCGTGCATGATCCAAGGGCTGAAAGCAACAGGTCGTAAGGGCTTGGCCCCATGTCGTCACCGCCCATGCTAACTGGTTCGTCAGCAACCAGTTTGTGTCCACCGCTTGAAATATCAAGGGTGTATTTGCCTGTGCCTTGTTCGCTGACAATGGTTTCAAATGGGTGTGATTTTTGTGTAGTTTTTGTATTTTCCATACCTTTATATTTAAGGGTATGTTCAGGAAAAGCAATGCTTTAAGCATTAATGCCTTAAACATAAAAAAAGGCGGCTAAAAAACCGCCGATTTCAAAAAGCTGGAATGTTTATTTAGGCGAAAACATCCACATTGTGGCCTGTTGCTTCGACTGTATCGCTGCGTTGGTCACGTCTGTCTTGCACATAAGCCTGCTGTTCAGACTTGTTTTGCAAGGCATTTTCAGAACGTTCAGTTTCACTACGCTCAATATTGCTATCAATATTTTCACGACGCTCACTTTCAACACGCTCAGGCGGGCGAATTACCGCCGATGATGCCTGCGGTTGTGGTACTGATGATCCAGCTAGGGAAATGTCAGCCATTAGTTGTTCCTTTTGTTATTCTTATCTGTATAGTTTACAAATTACAAAGCAGAATAATCTACAGAATACACTACTACTGATATTTTAACAACTTGTTAATTGTTTTGTTCACTTTAATTAAAATTGTATCCATTTTGGGAGAATGACTTGCCCCGTATAATTTCTATATTAGCTATTTTAGTTTTATCAGCATGTAGCACTGTTAACACAAACTCTCAATTTGATGTTCTTAATTCTGGCAATGTAACCCAAGTAGAAAACAAGGTTGAAAGCCTGTTGAACGTTGCCGATGATATTTATGAAAATGAAGACTACGTTGGTTCATACATGATGTATTCAAGCGCATGGGAACAAAACAATGGTGCCGACCCCGCCCTTGATATACGGGCAAAAATGGGTAGGGCAAAGGCACAATTAAGATTAGGGCAGCATCAGTTTGCCATGGAAATTTATACTGATCTGCTGGCAGATGGTCATTCATCAGCCCAATTACAATTAGGCATGGCTGAGGCATATTTTGCCATGGGAAAAGTGGCAGAGGCACAAGTTTTAATGGCTAGTTTAAGTGCGGATGAGTTTTCTTCACCGCATTTTTATACCCTGACAGGGGTTTTGCATGAGCTGAAGTTGGAACATTTAGAGGCGCGGGTGAATTATGAAAAGGCCATGTCCTTACAGTTAGACAAAACAAACAGCTTGTTAAATTTAGCATTTTCATTTGCTCTCACAGGCGACTTTGTCACATCATTTTCTCTTTTAGATATAACCGTGGATGATGGTAAAAACACTGCTCTAATACATGCCCTGAAAGGGGATTTGCCTAAGGCTGAAGAAATTATCACCCGATATTTATTTAGAAATGGTTTTGGTGCTTCTGAGGTTGAGCAGAACATGGCGTTTTATACCAAGTTGGCTGAACTAACACCCACAGACCGGGTTAGGGCGGTTATTTTTGGTGTCATTGCAGAATAATACCCACTAATTACTGGCTATCAATGTACTTGGCATCAATGTTCGCTGGCCTTGGCGCAGGTCAGGCACTTTGGGGTGGCGGGGTCTAGCTCTAGACGTTCCAACTCAATATTGTCACCACATTGCACGCAGTAGCCATATTCACCTTCGTTCAGTCGGCTAAGGGCGGCATCAATGCGCTTTAATTCAAACTTGCGGCGTTGTTCCACCGCAGATGACATGGCCTGCACTTGCATGGCATCCATGCGCGACAAACGACCAACTTTGCTTTGATCCAACTCTACAGGGGCGCGGTCATCTTTTGACTTGGCGTTACTGTCCAAGAGCTCAGTTTGCTTGTTTGCCAGAAGCTCTCGGTAATGTTCATTTTTTTTGACCATAAATAAACCTTCAATGCAGTTGCATTTCGCATTATACCTTATTTTTGCTTTAATAAAAATATTTCCGGATTTTGGGGCAAAGTTTTGGGGACCGAGTTTTGGGGAGCAGTGCTAAATGAAAGAATATATAATTGCCATAGACCAAGGCACAACCAGCACCAGAGCAATGGCATTTGCTGTAGATGGTCAGGTGTTGGGCTGTCATCAGGTTGAGCTGAAGCAGTTTTTTCCACAATCTGGCTGGGTGGAGCATGACCCAGATGAAATTTGGCGGGCGGTATTAAGCACAACTTCCGCCCTTATTGCCGAAATGCGGGACAAGGGTTTTAAAGCGCTTGCCATTGGCATTACCAACCAGCGTGAAACCAGTGTGCTGTGGCACAAACAAACAGGCAAGCCCTTGCATAAAGCCATTGTTTGGCAAGATAGGCGCACGGCTAGTTATTGCGACAAGCTAAAGCAGGACGGTCATGAAGAATATATTTCAAGCAAAACAGGTTTGCTTTTAGATCCATATTTTTCCGGCACAAAAATAAACTGGATGTTGGAAAACAACCCCGACATTAAAGCTATGGCGACAAAAGGCGAGGTTGCTTTTGGTACCATTGAAAGCTTTTTATTATTTAAATTAACTGGTGGGGTGCATTTGTCTGATGCCACAAACGCCTCACGCACATTGCTTTGCGATATTGAAAAAGCGGCGTGGGATGATGATATTTGCGCACTTTTAGATATTCCCAAAAGCATTTTACCTGAAATTACCAATAATGCGGGTGAGTTTGGGCACACTAAAGTGGATGTTTTTGGCGAGGCTATTCCCATAACAGGACTTATTGGCGACCAGCAGTCAGCCGCCATAGGGCAGGGCTGTTTTGAGGTTGGTAGTATTAAAAGCACTTACGGCACAGGCTGTTTTGTTTTGCAAAACACTGGCGATAAAATTGTACACTCCGAGCATAAATTGCTCAGCACCATTGCTTATCGTTTGGACGGTAAAACGTCATATGCGGTTGAGGGCAGCATTTTCATGGCAGGGGCGGCGGTGCAATGGTTGCGAGATGGCCTTGGCATTATAAAAGACTGCGCTGAAAGCGAGGTTAGAGCCGCTAAGCTGAGTAACAATGGCGGGGTTTATGTTGTGCCTGCGTTTACAGGCCTTGGCGCGCCGCATTGGGATGC
>DAOWAS010000136.1 GCA_030634465.1 Alphaproteobacteria bacterium
GCTTTTAACCTCAGTGCCTGTCAATACAATGCCTGCTTCGAACTTGTCGCCAATTTCATAATTGTAGCGCGCCTTGCGGTTATCAGCCACAACCTTGTGTTTGAAACCAGCGGCCTTTTTTTTAGTTTTTGCCATAGCTTGGAACGTTTAACCTCTACTCTTCATCAGCAACAGGGCTAATGCCAACATCAGACAAGGCTGATGCCACCAGTGCTTTTGATGCGTCGCTAAGTGGTACAAGTGGCAAGCGCACTTCATCTGTACATAGCCCCAACATGCTCAAGGCAAACTTGGCTGGCACAGGGTTACTTTCCACAAACAGCGTGCCAAACAATGAAAGCAAGCGGTCTTGCAATAATCTTGCGGCTTCATACTCACCCGCCAAACAATGGTTTTGCATGGTGGCAAACAGTTTTGGTGCTACATTTGCTGTTACCGAAATACAGCCCACTCCGCCCATGGCGTTAAAGCCAACACTGGTCATGTCTTCGCCAGATAACTGCATAAAATCGGCACCCATTGTGCCACGTTGTAATGGCACACGAGCAAGATCGCCAGTGGCATCTTTCACGCCAATAATGGTTTCACAGCTTTGATAAAGCTGCGCCATGGTTTCTATTTCCATATCAACCGAGGTGCGACCAGGAATGTTATACATAATAATTGGCAGGTCTGTTGTCTGACTAACCACATCAAAATGGGTGAAAATGCCCAACTGGTTTGGCTTGTTATAATAAGGCACGGTTAATAGCAAACCATCAACCCCTGCTTTTTTAGCTTCGCCTGCCAAATGTACAGCAGTTGCCGTGTTGTTACTGCCACAACCGGCAATAATTGGCACCCGCCCGCTAGACACAGATACCGCCACTTCAAATAATCTAACCTGCTCTTCAACAGTTATGGTTGGTGCTTCGCCTGTGGTTCCAGCAATGACCAAACCGTGAATTCCTTCACTTATTTGCCAGTTAACTAAACCTTCAAATGCTTTTTCATCAACCTGCCCACCACTAAATGGTGTAACCAGTGCTGTTATTGCTCCACTAAACATAACTTTTCCTCCTCAAATACTTATATACCCTCATATACCCCTTTTTATGGCATGCAACACCCAATTTTAACAAAAAAACACATATTTTTATTGCTCACGGCTTAAACTAAAGTTTTCGCCGTGGCTTATTGCGTTCAGGGCTTACGCCCCTTGGCGCCACGCAGGCTGCGCTCCCGCTTGGTCGCTAGTCCTCGTAGCTTTAGCTACTCGTCCACTCAGCTCCTATAAGTAAATTCAGGGAGCAGCCTTGAGCGCGTTCCATGGAATCGCACTTGCGATACCGGGAACAAACAAGAACTGGAAGCCGCTAGGCTGACCGTGGCGTATGCCACGCACATGCGTAGGCATGAGTGTAACGAATTGCCGTGAGCTATAACTCAAACAAAAAAAAACAGCGACCCGAAGGCCGCTGCTTAAATGAATTAGAAAACGGGTCGATTATCCCTACTCTTCATCATCCTCATCAATTTTTATGAAAACTCTTTCCTGCATTTGTGGTGGAAAGCCGTCCATTTCACGAACAATATGCAGTCTTATTCTCAACTCGTCACTGGTGACAAAGCCATCTTCATTTTCATCCATGCGGGCGAACCTGCGGTCAGGACCAGGGTATTCATCTTGGCTAATTTTACCATCGCCATCAGTGTCCATATGCTCCATTGCTTTATCTTTTTGTGCTAACTGGAGTTCTTCAAAATTTTCATCGCTTAACCTTGTGCCACCTTCACGACGGTGACTGTTACGCCGAAAGTCACGGCCTGCTGAATGTGCCATAGCTCTACCAAAGCCTCTCATTTCCTCGCCAAACTCTTCCATTTCTTCTTTTAGAATTTCCATTTCCAGCTCAAACTCACGCATTTCGCCTTCATCAAAATCCATACCTGATGTGGCAATATCAAACCGTGCCATGGCATGGTCTACTCTAGCTGATATAAATTCTGAGAACTCATCTTCATCAACAAAACCATCGCTATCAGCGTCCATTTCATCGAACTTGTCATGGTGCTTAGCTGTAAATTCGTCTTTAGAAATACGGCCATCGCCATCTGCGTCCGAGCTTAACAACATCATGCGTTGGCGTTCGCCACCACCACTACGTCTAATTATAACGTGTCGTTCCTGATTGCGTTCATCAGCTTGTGGTGCTGAGGCTTCTTGTGCCACGCTTGAAGCACACGCACTTAGAACACCTATGCTTGCTACAGTAAGTAAAATTGAAAAACGAGAATTCATCTACGCCTCCTGATTATTGTTTATTAGCCCCTAAAATTAAATGGCATTTTTATTCATAACCATTATACGGAAGTGAGCTGAACAACCCTTCTTTTTTTCTTATAAAATTTCTAACACACTGTTTTTTAAGGGCAATTTTCTTATACGCTCGCCGCTAGCGGCAAAAATAGCATTAACCACAGCAGGGGCAATGGGTGGTGTTGCTGGCTCGCCAATGCCGCCAATGTCATGACCATCAGCAATTATATGGGTGGTAATAGCAGGGCTATTTGCCAGTTTAACCGCCTCATAATCATGGAAATTGCTTTCAACCACATTGCCATTTTCAATGTTTATATCGCCGTATAGGGCGGCGGTAAGGCCGTATATAACACCACTTTCCATTTGCGCGCGCACGGTGTCGGGGTTAACAGTTTTACCGCAATCAACCACCACGACAACTTTCTCTACCCGCAACACACCATCGGTTATGACAATATCTGCCACCTGACCAACCCATGAACCGAAGGAATAATGCAGAGCCATACCGCGGGCGCTTTTCTGGTTTTTATATATGGTGCTTTGGGCACCGCGCCATTTGGACACGTCTTCTAAAACATCCAACACCTTCAAGGCACGTTCATCATGGGCTAGCAACTGACGGCGCAGTGCAAATGGGTCTAGACCCTGCGCCCCGGCAACCTCATCCATAAAGCTTTCCATAAAAAAGCCGTTGTTGCTGTGCCCAACCGAGCGCCAGAACCCCACGGGAATAACCTCAGCCTGAGGCACATGGTTAACCCAAATATGGGGGAAGGCATAAGGGGTATTGTCTATGCCCTCAACCGTGCTGGCATCAGGACCGGGTTCTTCTGATAATTCACCACCCAAAATTCGTGCCTCAAAACCTTCATCGGGTGACTGGCCTGTGCCTTTGGTTTTTAAGGCCAAAACACTGCCATCATCAGCCAAATATGCCGCCATGTTTATGGCAAACTTGGGACGGTAAACATCGTGTCTGGTGTCTTCTTCACGTGACCATATCAGTTGCACAGGCACATCAAACTCTCGTGCCACCTCAACCGCTTGGCTTAGGGCATCCATTTCAATTTTACGACCAAAACCACCACCAACAAAGGTTTGGTGTATGGTTATATTGTCTTTTTCCATGTCCAAAACCTTTGAAGCAACGGTGCGTGAAAAACCTGTGGACTGGGTTGGTGTCCATATTTCACATTTTTCACCCTGTACATGTACGGTGCAGTTCATGGGCTCCAAACACGAATGCGCCAAAAATGGCACGTCGTATCTGGCTTCCAGCCATTTACCTTGCATTTGCAATAACGCTTCCATGTCGCCATCTTCGCGGTGGATATGTCCTTCTTTCTCAGCTAGGGCATTGTCGTAAAGTTCATCTAGGTCAGCGCTTGAGATATCTCTCACCTGCGAAAACTTAATGTCCAAGCCTTCTAACGCTGTTTTGGCATACCAATAGTGTGTTGCTACCACGGCGACAAAGCCATCTTTAACCACGGCCTTAACCACATGTGGGTTGCCATCTAGCGGGGAAAGGTCGACACTTTCAACCATGCCACCTGCTGTGGGCACAGCGCTAATGGCGGCATACAGCATGTCAGGCAGGCGCACATCCATACCAAACACAGCCTCGCCTGTTACCTTTTCAGGAATGTCCAAACGCGGGGTTGGCTTGCCAATAAGTTTAAAGTCCGCAGGGTCTTTTAAGGCAATATTATTGCTTGGCGCAATTAATGCGGCATCATCAACCAAACTGCCATATGAAATTTTCTCGCCACTGGCTTCGTGAATAACATAGCCGTTTTCAGTTTTAAGAGTGTTTAGAGGAACAGCTAAACGTCTGGCGGCGGCCTCAATCAAAATTGACCGTGCCATAGCACCCGCTTTTCTAACTGGTTCATAAAACTGTCTGATAGTGGTACTGCCACCTGTGGCTTGCACGTCCATCAACTGAGCTATTTTACCCCCAGCCCACACCGCCATTGGCCTTATAAAACTGGGAATATTCTTAGCATCGCCAAGAATCATAAATGTATTGGCATAAACACCATCAACAGGGGCAAACTCAAAACCCACATCGGCAAAATCAGCGTCTAGCTCATCAGCCAGCAACATGGGTAAACTTGTGGTTACGCCCTGTCCCATTTCACACTGCGGTACTACCACCTGAACAGTGCCATCGCGGTTTATTTTTAC
>DAOWAS010000118.1 GCA_030634465.1 Alphaproteobacteria bacterium
ATCAATGATTGCCGCACTATTTTGGCGTGATAAGATAAACCCAGCAAAACATGGCTGGGTTTTTTTTATGTCGTAAGCTTTGATGGTGTAACCTAAGCAAAATGGTTTGAGGAGTGGGGGAGTTTGATAAGGGAGTTGGAATTAGTGGAAAGAGTACGCAAGTACGCCCCGCAGGTTGATGAAAACCTGTTGAACCGCGCTTATGTTTTTTCCATGAAAGCACACGGCACTCAAACCAGAGCTTCTGGTGATCCTTATTTCTCTCATCCGCTTGAGGTTGCAGGCATTTTAACTGAAATGAAACTGGATGGTAACACCATAGCCACGGCACTTTTGCACGACACCGTTGAAGACACGGTTGCCACTATTGAAGAAATTGAAGAACTGTTTGGTACAGAGGTGGCAAAGCTGGTTGATGGTGTGACCAAGCTGTCCAAGCTGGAAATTCAGGCGGAAAGCACCCAGCAAGCTGAAAACTTTAGAAAGTTTCTTTTAGCACTGTCTGATGACATCAGGGTGCTGTTGGTTAAGTTGGCTGACCGTTTGCACAATATGCGAACCCTGCACCATTTTAAAAAAGAAGAAAAACGCAAACGCATTGCCATGGAAACCATGGAAATATACGCCCCTTTGGCTGAGCGCATTGGCTGGCGCAAAATGAAGGACGAGTTGGAGGCGATTTGTTTTGAAGAGCTGAACAATGAAGCCTTTAAGTCGGTTACCCAAAGGTTGGAATATTTGCGTAAAAAAGGCAAAAATATTCCCTCAGCAGTTTCACGCCAAATTAGACAGTTGTTGAAAAAGAATGGTATTGAGTGTGAAGTAAACGGGCGGGAAAAAACCCCCATGTCCATCTGGAACAAGATGGAACGCAACCATATGAATTTTGAGCAACTGACCGATGTTATGGCGTTTAGGGTTGTGGTTGATGATCTTGCCACATGCTATGAGGCACTGGGAATTATTCACAGGTCATGGTCAATGTTGCCAGGGTTGTTTGACGATTATATCTCAACCCCAAAACCAAATGGCTACCAGTCTATTCATACCGCAGTTATTGGCCCGAGAAAATTACGTATTGAAATTCAAATCCGCACCACTGAAATGCATCACATTGCCGAGCATGGGGTGGCATCACACTGGGGCTATAAACAGGGTACAGGCAAAAAAGAGCGCAGTCAGTATCGATGGATCAGGGAACTGTTAGAAATTTTAGAACACACCCCAAACCCTGAAGAGTTTTTAGAACATACAAAGCTTGAGATGTTTCAAGACCAAGTGTTTTGTTTTACCCCTAATGGCGAATTAATCCATCTGCCAAGGGGCAGTACACCTGTTGACTTTGCCTATGCGGTGCATTCTGAAATTGGCGATACCTGTGTGGGAGCCAAGGTTAACAGCCGCATGGTGCCACTGCGCCACCAGTTGCAAAATGGTGATCAGGTTGAAATTCTGCGCTCAAAAGGGCAGGTGCCATCACCAAACTGGCTTAATTATGTAGCCACAGGCAGGGCAAAGGCCGCCATTAAACGTTATGTGCGCAAAAGCGAGCGACAAGAATATGTGGAACTGGGTAAAAGCATATTGGAAAGCGCGTTTCGCCGTGAGGAACTGGGTTTTAAAGAAGATATAATGGAGCAATCTATTTATAAATTTAAATTGCCTGATGTTGATGATCTTTATCAAAATGTGGGTAATGGCTTGATAAGTGAATATGAGGTTATTAGCACTCTGTTCCCATCAATTGAGCTTAAGCACGATGGTAAAGCACCCATTAGCGCTATTAGCGACTGGAGCGCCGAGCAGGGTGGCGAACATGCCATACCAATTTCAGGGCACAAGGCTGGCATGGCGGTGCATTTAGCCCATTGCTGTCATCCATTGCCTGGTGACCGCATTATAGGAACAGTTTCGAAAGGCGAGGGGATTATTGTCCACACCATTGATTGTGAAAGCCTTTCTATGGACGAGGATGCACAAGAAAACTGGTTGGATCTAGCGTGGCAACCCCACGATAAAACACCAGAATTTTACACAGGGCGGCTTAATTTGGTTATGCATAACGAGGCAGGTGCCTTGGCTAATGTGTGTATGGTTGTAGCAAGAAATGGTGGTAACATTTCTAACCTGAAAGTAGTGTCGCGTGACCCTGACTTTTTTACTATGCATGTGGATGTTGAAGTGCAGAATGTTAAGCATTTAACCAGTATTACGGCGGCACTGCGCACTATTGAGGTTATTTCATCAGTTAACCGTATTCGAGGTTAAGGTTTAAAAGGAAAAAACACTAATGGATAAACAGACGGTTCTGGAACATTTCAAGGCATCTGGCGCACTATTGGAAGGGCATTTTATACTTTCATCAGGCCTTAGAAGTGCAAACTATTTGCAATGCGCGCGGGTTTTGATGAACCCTGAACGGGCAGCGTTGCTATGTAAAGCATTGGCTGAAAAAATTACCACTGGCTTGGATGCTGATGGTTTGGGTGATAAAAAAATTGATATTGTGGTTTCTCCTGCCATGGGCGGGGTAATCGTGGGCTATGAAATGGCACGACAGCTTGGTGTTGATGGCATTTTTACCGAGCGGGTAGGCGGCGAACTGGAACTGCGCCGTGGTTTTGAAATTCCCAAAGGTGCCAGAGTGTTAATGGCGGAAGACATTGTTACAACTGGCTTGTCATCGCGCGAATGTATTAAAACCATTACCGAACATGGTGGCAATGTGGTTGCGGCCAGTTGTTTGGTTGACCGCACTAATGGCAAAGTGGACATTGGTGTGCCGTTGTTTTCGCTTATGGGGCTGGATATTCCAACTTATAAGCCAGAGGATGTGCCTGCAGATTTGGCTAAAATTCCTGCCATAAAACCGGGCTCACGAGATTTAAAAAAATAAGGATAGATACTTAGTGTTCAAACGTCGCGAAAAACAAAAATTGTCCGAAAATATTCGGAATTTTGTCTGGCCAAAAATTGGCTGGGGGCGTTGGATGCAATATTACAGCCACCGTGTCGGGCGTTTGTCAGACAGCCCATACCGTCTTGCAGTTGGTTTGGCGTGCGGGGTGGCGGTTTCGTTTACGCCGTTCTTTGGCTTTCATGTGGTTTTAGCCATTATTGTCAGTTTTATCATTAGGGGCAACCTGTTCGCCGCCGCCATTGGCACAATTGCTGGCAACCCATTGACTTTTTCGTTAATTTTACCACTTACATATAATGTGGGTGCGGCTTTTTCAGGGGTTGAGGATACCAGACATTTCAGCGAGCTAATTGATGCTCATAAACTTATCACCCATCCGTTTGAAGCCTTGGAACCTGTTTTTTATACCTTGATTACTGGTGGGGTAATTGTTGGTGTTTTGGTTGGTTGGCTTTGCTATTATGTTTTTTTACGGCTTATTGTGGCGTATAGAAAAAAAAGGGCAACACGGTTGGATCGTCATAAAAAACGTTTTGATGAAAAAACCAGATTAAAATCCGAGATTAGTGATGACCAGAGAGACAAAAATCATGACTGAGCAGTTGTTAAGGCTGGGGGTTAATATTGACCATGTGGCGACCATAAGAAATGCTCGTGGTGGTGTGCACCCAAGCCCCTTACATGCGGCGCATTTGGCGGCAAAAGCGGGTGCTGATGGCATTACGGCGCATTTACGCGAAGACCGCAGGCATATCTCAGATGCCGATATTTCCGCCCTTATGGCTGAAATTGCCCTGCCGCTAAACTTGGAAATGGCGGCAACCGCAGAAATGTTGGAAATAGCCCTGAGCCATAAACCCAATGCATGTTGTATTGTACCTGAAAAAAGAGAAGAGCTGACCACAGAGGGTGGCTTGGATGTGGTTGGTGGCAAGCAGCATTTATCTGGTTTTGTCGGTGCCCTAAAAGCAAGTGGCATTAGAGTTAGTCTGTTTATTGATGCTAACGAAGGGCAAATAACCGCATCTGCCGACATTGGTGCCGATATTATTGAACTGCACACAGGGCGTTATTGCGAACTGGAGGGCAGGGCGCGGGCTGATGAACTGTCTCGTTTGGTTGCAGGTGCTGAACTGGGGGCAAAACTGGGGTTAGAGGTACACGCAGGGCATGGTTTAAACTATGAAACTGTGGGTGATGTAGCTAAAATACCGCAGGTGCAAGAATTGAATATTGGTCATTTTTTAGTGGGTGAGGCTATATTTGTGGGCTTTGAAGCCAGCATTAAAACCATGCGAAAGCACATGGATACTGCTCGTGGTAGCGCACGCTCATAACAGGTTTAGGTAAAGATTATGCAAGTTATAGGTCTAGGCAATGACATGGTCGATATTACCAGAATTGGTCGTTCTGTTGACAGGTTCGGTGACCGTTTTATTCAAAGAATTTTTACCGAGGTGGAAATAGAAAAGTCTGAGCGCCGTGCTGGGCGTATTGCCAGCTATGCCAAAAGATTTGCCGCAAAAGAGGCATGTTCAAAAGCACTTGGCACAGGTTTTAGAAGTGGTGTTTTTTGGCGTGATATGGGTGTGATAAACCTGCCTAGTGGCAAGCCAACCATTGTTTTGCAGGGCGGTGCGTTAGAGCGGTTGGAATTGCTGATACCTGAGGGCATGCAGGCGCAAATAGACCTGACAATTAGCGATGACCACCCGTGGGCGCAGGCCATTGTGCTTATAACTGCCATTAATAAGACATAAAACTTGGCAAATATTGGGTAACTATATGCTCATTTGCTTGCAAAACAGCTATTAGCACCCTAAAAACACTGCAAAGAAGCAAAAGGAAAGTGTGTTGAACACAAGTAAGTCTAAAACTGAGCCAAAAACGGTAAAGCCATCAGCACACCCTGATGAGGAGCTAACCGTATTGGAGTATGTGAAAATTTTTGGTTTTGCCGCTTTAATGACATTTTTCTTGCGCTTAATAGTTTTTGATCCCTTTACCATTCCATCAGAATCAATGTTGCCAAACCTGATGGTTGGCGATTATTTGGTAGTTTCAAAATCATCATATGGCTACAGCAAACATTCTGTTCCGCTTATGAGCGTCGACCTGTTTGATGGCCGTGTTATGGAAAGCCCAATTGAGCGCGGCGATGTGGCGGTGTTTAAATTGCCCCGTGATAACAAGACAGATTATATTAAACGCATTGTTGGTTTGCCCGGCGACCATATTCAAATGCAAAATGGTCAGCTAATAGTAAATGGCGTGCCATATGAACGTGTCAGGGTTGAAGATTTTATAATTAAAGAAAGCGAAAATACAAATTGTTTACGCTTCCCCCGCCACCGTGTTGAAGGGTCAGATGGTTTTGAATGCCACTACCCGCAATATAGAGAAACAATGCCAAATGGCTTGAGTTACCTGACCCTAGATATTCGCAGCCAAGGCAACGCCGATGACACCCGTGTGTTTGTCGTGCCTGAGGGGCATTATTTTGGCATGGGGGATAATAGAGATAACTCCATAGACAGCCGTTGGCCTTCGTCGCAGGGGGTTGGCTTTATCCCGCATGAAAACTTTGTTGGCCGTGCCATTACTGTGCTTTGGTCTAGCGATGGCGGTGTATCTTGGCTTTTACCGTGGACATGGTTTACCGCTAGCCGCGGTGAACGCATTTTCTATTCCTTAAGCCCTGATGAAGCAAAAGATGAGAATTAATGTGAACGCAAACGGCAATTCACCAGATGTTAAAAAGCTAGAGCAACTTATTGGCTATAGCTTTAATGACAAATCGCTTTTGTCTGAGGCATTAACCCACCCAAGTTTGGACGGTAAGCCAAACTATCAGCGTTTGGAGTTTCTGGGTGACAGGGTGTTGGGGTTAGTTGTGGCTAACTGGTTGTTTGAAACCTATCCAAACGAAAAGGAAGGCGAACTTTCGCGCCGCTTTATTGGTTTGGTGCGTAAAGAAACATTAGCTGATGTGGCCGCTAGCATGGGCTTGGTTGAGTTTATTTCTGTTAAAATGGCAAAAGACAATGGTTCTAGTGCCAACAGTGCCATTCAAGCCGATGTGGTAGAGGCCATAATAGCCGCCATTTATAAAGAGGCTGGAATTGAACCTGCTACAGAATTTATAAAAACACATTTTGCTTCGTTTTTAGAAAATATCACAGATGTGCGTGACCCCAAGTCAGCCTTGCAAGAATTTGTGCAGGCCAAGGGGCTTTCACTACCATCATATATAGTGGAGAGCCGTGAAGGCCCTGACCATAGCCCCGTTTTCCACATAAAAGTTGTGGTTGATAGTTTGGGCGCGGCCAAGGCATCGGGAAGCTCTAAAAGAGAAGCTGAAGTAAAAGCTGCTGAGATTTTATTGGCTCAGTTAAGCGGGGAAGATAAATAATGGTTGATGAAACAAGAAGTGGCTTTATTGCCTTGATAGGTGCGCCAAATGCGGGCAAGTCCACGCTTTTGAACCATATGGTTGGCACCAAGCTAGCCATTGTTACTCACAAGGTGCAAACCACACGCACACGTTTGTTGGGCATTGCTATGG
>DAOWAS010000140.1 GCA_030634465.1 Alphaproteobacteria bacterium
TGGTAATTTGATCGCTAGTTCCTACCACAAAGCCGTTCTTAACGGCCTCAGCCATTGCAGAACCCTGCACATCGGGACTGGTTTCTACACGCAATATCTCTAACGAACCACTTAATGCGGCGGCATCTGCCATAGCCTGAGTTTGTCTTTTGGTTACATGCCACAAGGCAACGTCAACACCCATGCCAACAAAGCCCACCAAAGTAGGCAGCAAAATGGCTGTGTATATTATAACACCACCATTTTTGTCCGCACTCAGTCTTTTTGCAAAGCTGAACAGGTTTTTAACAATTTCCCGCATTTTCATTCCTAAACCCATGCTTAAAGACATGGCTTCCGACACAGTTTTCACGCAAGCAAGGCAGGTACGCACCTGCAAATATTCTTTAGTATGGCAAAGCCAGCTTAAAAAAGCTTAAACTGCTATAAGCAATGGGATTCAAATTTTACTAAAAATATAAGTATTTTATAAATATGGGCTAAACAGCCAAGCCACACCATTTCGCAACCTAACCCAAGCAGGGGTGTTTTTTAGCATATCCATACTAACCCTTTTGGCACCGTTTTTAAGAACAGCAATATGGCTTAAAATATCCTGCGCCATGTCCTTATCAAAACATTCCACATTAAATTCGAAGTTAAGACGCAAGCTCCTAGGATCCCAATTAGTCGAGCCAAAAAGAAGCCATGTACCATCAACTACCATAAGCTTACTATGGTCAAACGGTGGTTCGGTTAAGAATATTTTACAGCCGCTTTTTATAAGCTTGTCGTATTGCGCCTGCGATGCCCAGCTTACAAAAGGCAGGTTGTTCTCTTCTGGTAAATAAATTTCAACATCAACCCCGCGCAAGGCGGCAAAATTTATGGCCTTTAACAACAAACGGTCTGGCAAAAAATATGGAGTAACAATTTTCACACTTTCACGGGATGCCCCCAAAATACTTTGCAAAACCCAGCTAACTTTATCCAAATCCTCATCAGGGCCATCAGGCAAACCACGGGCTAACACACCATCAACTTCACCATCACCGGCGTTATCAACATTGTTTGAAAGCAAGCTTGCTAATTTCACGCTCTCCCCTGTTGAAAACTTCCAGTCCTCAAGAAACACCATCATCATTTGTTCAACAATGGGCCCAGTTAGGGAAAAGTGATAATCTCTTATTGCATGGTTTTTTAAAACCCCGCCACCACGACCAAAACGCAAGTTCATACCGCCAGTAAAACCCAACTTGCCATCAACAATAATTATCTTGCGGTGGTTTCTCAGGTTAAAATAAGCCATTTTCCACGGCAGAAGGCTTTTATTAAACCGCACCACCTTCACTCCTGCTTTTTGCAAAGCACGAGATGCGAACGGCCAGTTATAAAACTCGCCCACGCCATCGATTAGCACTCGCACCACAACACCACGTTCCGCCGCCCTTATTAACGCCTCGGAAACAGAGCGGCCAATGTCGTCACTGCCAAAAATAAAACTTGCCAAAACTATAGATTTTTTTGCGCCATCAATGGCCTCTAATATGGCAGGAAATGTTTCAGCCGCACCACGAAGGGGTTTTATATGGTTACCCAATGTCATGGGCATACGACCAATATTATCCACCAGCCGCACATGGGCCAAAAACCCGTTATGAAAATGTGAAAAACCATCGAGAGCAGGGGTTTTAAAGTGGTTTATTTGCGGCTTGTCCTCTTGATTATTATGATTAGCCAACCTAGCTCTAACCGCTTTTCGCTGAATTCTGTTAATGCCCAAAATAAAATATAAAACCGCGCCAACAAATGGCACTAACCAGACCAGACCGACCCAACCAATGGCGGCTCTAACATCATTTTTGGTCATAATAATGTGGTAAGACAAACCCAACGGTAGCAAAATTGCCAACACCGTCACAACGGGGGCGCCAAACTGGCTTACGAGCAATGAAATATTATTTAATAATTCAACCATGCCACCACCATAGCCTAAAACAACATAAACACCATATATTGAGCGGTTAAGTGTTAAAAATTATCTGACTAATTTAACTACTGAGCTGACTACTGGGCTGACTGGGCGGCTATGGCATTACGAACAGACAGCATTGGGTCCCGTAAAGTAGACAGGTCAAACCCATGGGCTGATGGTTGCGCTAGAATATCATCAATATCGCCGTCACTCATAATAACCATCATAAATGCCCACAGCGCAGATGAGCGCATGCCTGATGTGCAAAATGCTAAAATTGGCTTGTCGCCGTTTTCATAGATTTCACCAAGCTCAATTACTAAATCTATAGGAATGTCGTTGGCAGGAATTGGTAAGTGGTGATAGCTCAAACCAAGCTGCTTTGCCCATTTAGCAACCTCTTCGCTGGTTGCTTGGCCTAGCGCCTCATTGTCTGGCCTGTTGTTTATAAGAGTTTTAAACCCTAAGCCTGCGGCCGCAACAATGTCGGCCTCGCTTATCTGACCACAAACACTTAAAACATCGTCTAATTTTTTAAAGCCGCTCATTTCGCCCCCATAGTCTGCCCAAAAATTAGCCTGGCCCAAAACTTAGTCTGGCCCAAAACTTAGTCTGGCCAAAAATTGGCATTTCCTAAAACTGGTTAAGTGGTATTTTCAAATATTCTACACCGTTTTCTTCTTTTGGCGGAAAGTGCCCTGCACGCATATTAATCTGTACTGCGGGTAAAATAAGTTTTGGCATGCCAAGTTGCTTGTCCCTACCTTCACGCATTTTTACAAACTCGTCATCACTCACGCCATCATGAATATGGATATTGCTTTTCTTTTGTTCCGCCACCGTTGTTTCATTATTATATTCCCTGCCGCCTGGGGCATAGTCATGGCACATAAACAAACGTGTTGCCTCAGGAAAAGCCAATATTTTTCTAAGGGACGCACACAATGTTTTGGCATCACCACCGGGAAAATCTGTTCTTGCGGTGCCAAAATCTGGCATAAACAGCGTGTCGCCAACAAAAATTGCATCGCCAACAACATAGCTTACGCATGCGGGGGTGTGGCCTGGGGTGTGCATAACCTTAATGCTAATTTCACCCAACGACAGCTCGTCACCATCTTGCAATAATTGGTCAAACTGCGAGCCATCTGGCTTAAAACTTTCTTCAAAATCAAAAACTGGGGCAAATGTTTGCTGAACAATTTTAATACCCTCACCCACCGCAGTTGTACCACCCAGTTTTTCCTGCAAATAAACCGATGCGGTCAGGTGGTCGGCATGGACATGGCTTTCTAAAATATATTTAACATCTATGCCGTTGCTTTTAACATAATTACACACCGCATCGGCACTGGTTGTGCTGGTTTTGCCCGCCGCCATGTCATAGTTCAACACACTATCAATTATAACCCCAGCTTTGCTTACGGGGTCACTAATCACATAGGTATAAGAAAATGTTTCTTTATCAAAAAAGTTTTTAATATCAACCGTCATTTGCTTCTTTCTGCTTTTTTATAGCGCTGGCGTAGTTGCATAATAATGCCATAAAAAAATTGCCATGGCACTTCTATGGGGTCGCCAAGCTTGGGCTATTTTGTCCATTTCTTTTGGCTTGGGTCTTTCCTCTAGTTTTTTTAAGCGCTTTACGGCCTCTTGTACAGCCAGATCACCCGCAGGCCACACATCTGACCGCCCCAACGAAAACAACAAATACATTTCCGCCGACCAACGGCCAAAGCCAAGCAGGTCGGTAATGCGGGTTAAAACCTCATCATCATCAAAGGTGTGCAAATGCTCAGGATCAAAACTTCCATTTAAAACATTTTCACATAAATGCCTGCCATAACGAATTTTCTGATGGGAAAGCCCACATCCACGCAATTTTTCATCGCTTAACGCCATTATTGCTTTTGGGGTTAGGCCACCTGATGCCTCAACCACTCTGGCTTTAATGGTGCTGGCGGCTTTTACCGATAGTTGTTGCGAGACAATAATACCCATAAAAACCGCAAAGCCTGTTTCAGCGCGGCGCTCGTTCGGATAGCCAACCTCGCCCAACGCCGCCTTTATGGCAGGGTCGTTTTTGGCTAAAATATCCAAGCTATTTTTAATATCTTGTTGGGTCAGTTTAAATTCGGTCATACTTTTTTTCTAAAATGAATATCGTAAGCCAACACCAAATATGCCTTGGTTAGTATTGCCTTCTAATTTTACAATGGGGCTATCGGCGGCACTGCCTAAAATTCGTGAATATCCCACAATGCTTTCAATTCTAATGCGCTTGTCTAACTGATAACGTGTAATAAAATTAATTCCACTATCAGAAAACCCGCTAGACATCTGTGTTACATCCTAACCA
>DAOWAS010000081.1 GCA_030634465.1 Alphaproteobacteria bacterium
ACATTACCAATTTCTGCTGATGATTTTTCAGGCCGCTATGTTTATTACGGCATTCGTGAATTTGGCATGAGCGCGGTTATGAACGGGCTTAACCTCCATGGCGGGTTTATTCCTTATGGCGGTACGTTTTTGGTGTTTACCGATTATGCCCGCCCTGCCATGCGCCTGTCAGCGCTAATGAAACAAGGGGTTATCTATGTAATGACCCATGACAGCATTGGTCTAGGCGAAGATGGCCCCACCCACCAACCTGTTGAGCATGTGCCAAGCCTGCGTTTAATGCCGGGCATAAATATTTACCGCCCGTGTGATGTCATTGAAACTGCCGAATGTTGGCAACTAGCCATAAAAGACCGCACCACACCGTCTGTCATTGCCCTAACCAGACAAGGGTTGGAACAACAACGCCTGAGCAATGTTGATGAAAATTTATGCGCCAAGGGTGGCTATGTATTAAAAGAAGTATCAGACGCCAATGTAACCATTATCGCCACAGGGTCTGAGGTTTCAGCCGCAAGCGACGCGGCTAAAATATTGGCCGACAAAGGTATAACCACACGCATTGTTTCAATGCCATGTACTGAGCTGTTCGACCAACAATCAGACGAATATAAAGCGTCAGTTTTAGGTAAGGGCGCATTGCGGGTTTCTGTTGAGGCCGCATCAACTGGCGGCTGGGCTAAATATGTTGGCCTTGGCGGAATAAGCATTGGTGTTGACAGTTTTGGTGAAAGCGCCCCTGCGGATCAGCTATTTGATTATTACGGTCTGACCCCTGAAAAAATTGCAGTAAAAATCGAAAATCATTTAACAAAAACATCTTAACCGGAGTAGTGAGTATGACTGTACGTGTTTCAATAAACGGATTTGGACGCATTGGTAGACTTGTTCTTAGAGCAATAAGCGAAAGTGGTCGCAAAGACATCGAGGTTGTTGGCATCAACGACTTGGGCGATGTGGATATGAACGCATATTTATTACGTCGTGACAGTGTTCATGGCACCTTCCCTAGTGATGTTTCGGTTGATGGCGACAGCATGGTTGTTGATGGTAAAAGAATTAAAGTAACATCAGAGCGTGACCCATCTAAACTGCCTTGGGCTGAGCTGGGTGTTGATGTGGCGTTAGAATGCACAGGCTTTTTCACCAAGCGTGATGCCGCCCAAGCACACATTGATGCCGGTGCGAAAAAAGTTCTTATTTCCGCCCCTGGCAAGGATGTTGATGCCACCATTGTTTACGGTGTTAATCACCAAATCCTAAAATCATCCGACACCATTGTTTCAAACGCATCATGCACCACAAACTGCTTAGCACCAGTTGCTAAGGTGTTGAACGACACTGTGGGTATTGAGCGTGGTTACATGACCACCATTCACTCATACACTGGCGACCAACGTGTTTTAGACACATTGCATTCTGACCCGCGCCGCGCTAGAGCAGCCGCCCTTTCAATGATACCAACCTCAACTGGTGCGGCTAAGGCTGTTGGTCTGGTGTTGCCAGAGCTGAACGGCAAGTTAGATGGTTCGTCAGTTCGTGTGCCGACACCAAATGTATCATTGGTTGATTTAAAATTTGATGCTGGTCGTGACACAACAATTGAAGAAATTAACGAAGCTATTAGAGCCGCAGCAAATGGATATTTAAAAGGTGTTCTTGCTATTGAAACAGACCCTTGCGTTTCCATTGACTTTAACCACTGCCCTGCCAGTTCAACATTTGATGTTAGCGGCACACAGGTTGTGGACGGACGCTTTGTTAGAATTTTAGCTTGGTATGATAACGAATGGGGCTTCTCAAATCGTATGTCAGACACAGCTATCGCCCTGCATAACGCTTAAACATAAACGAGCAGCATATGTCTTTTAAATCCATTAGTGACCTTGGTGATGCCAGCGGCAAGCGGGCATTAGTGAGGGTTGACCTGAACGTTCCTATGTTGGACGGTCAGGTTAGCGACGACACTCGTATTCAAACCATTATCCCCACGGTAAAATTGCTGTTGGGTAAAGGGGCAAAGGTTGTTCTATTGTCTCACTTTGCCCGCCCAAAGGGGCAAGTTGTGCCTGAAATGTCGTTATTGCAACTGGTAAAACCGTTAGAGCAAGCACTAGACACCAAAATTGCATTTGGCACTGATTGCATTGGTGACGCGGCATCAAAAGCAGTTAACTCTGATGCATCTGTTGTTTTGTTAGAAAATGTGCGCTTTCATAAAGGCGAAAGTGAAAACGAAGCTGGCTTTGTGGCGGCATTGGCAGAGCAAGGCGATATATTCGTAAACGACGCTTTTTCTTGTGCCCACCGCGCCCATGCATCCACCGCTGGTTTGGCAAAAGCATTGCCATCATACGCAGGATTGACCATGTCGTCTGAACTTACCGCTTTGGAAAATGCTCTGGGCTCGCCCGCGCGCCCACTTGGGGCCGTTGTTGGCGGTGCTAAAGTGTCCTCAAAGCTTGATGTGCTGAGCAATTTAGTGACACAGGTTGAGCATTTAATAATTGGTGGCGGCATGGCAAACACGTTTTTAGCCGCACTTGGGCACAACGTTGGTGCTAGCTTGTGCGAACACGATTTAACCGATACCGCAAAGGCCATTATGGAAAAGGCTGAGAAGTGTGGTTGTAAAATTCACCTGCCAAGCGACGTGGTGGTATCTAAAGAATTTGCCGCCAACCCAGCATCACTGCGCACTATTCCGCTTGGCGAGTTGCACGACGATGAAATGATTTTAGATGTTGGACCATCCTCGGCACAAGACTTGATTAGCGTGGTTAAGGAATGTAAGACACTAATATGGAACGGTCCTCTTGGTGCTTTTGAGATGGAACCGTTCGACCAAGCGACTGTAAAACTGGCACAAGCCGCAGCAACACTAACAAAAAGCGGGAAACTTTTAAGTGTTGCAGGTGGCGGCGATACAGTAGCGGCACTAAACCAAGCTGGGGCTAAAGACAGCTTTAGCCATGTATCTACGGCTGGTGGTGCGTTTTTAGAATGGATGGAAGGTAAGGAATTACCGGGAGTTAAGGCCTTAGAAGGCTAATTAAACAATATACATAAAATAATTAAAACAACTGGAGACGGGGAAAATGTCAGACAATTTATATAATGTAGCAATAGCACTAGGTGCGCCGGGACGCGGAATTTTAGCAGCGGACGAAAGCACAGGAACAATTAAAAAACGTTTCGATAGCATTGGCGCTGAAAGCACCGAAGACAGCAGACGCGATTACCGCGAAATGTTGTTTCGCACAGGCGCAATGGCTGATCATATTTCAGGTGTTATTTTATTTGATGAAACCCTTCGTCAAAATGCCGCCGATGGCACACCGCTGGTTAATATCATTCAAGAGCAAGGCTCAATTCCTGGTATTAAAGTAGATAAAGGTGCCCACGCTTTAGCGGGTTTTCCCAATGAGAAAATTACCGAAGGCTTGGATGGCCTGCGTGAACGCCTGCAAGAATATCACAAACTTGGCGCTCGTTTTGCCAAATGGCGCGCGGTTATTGATATTAACGACGATATTCCAAGTGAAACATGTGTTAAGGCCAACGCCCACGCACTTGCTCGCTATGCCGCACTTTGCCAAGAAATGGATATTGTGCCAATTGTTGAGCCTGAAATTTTAATGGACGGCAGCCACACCGCAGAACAGTGTTTTGCAGTTACAGAATATGCCCTTAAGTGCCTTTACGATGAAATGTTCACCCAACAAGTTTTCTTGGAAGGCACTGTGTTAAAACCAAACATGGTTGTGTCTGGCAAAAAATGTAAGGAACAGGCTAGCGTTGAAGAGGTTGCTGAACTAACCATACAGTGTTTGAAACGAGCTGTACCATCAGCAGTGCCAAGCGTTGTTTTCCTTTCTGGCGGCCAGTCAGACATTGACGCTACAGCCCATTTGAACGCCATGAACGCAGGCTTCGACCTGCCGTGGCAGTTAAGCTTTTCTTATGGTCGTGCACTTCAATCCGCACCACTAAAAGCATGGTCTGGCAAAAGTGAAAACACTGAAGCTGGCATGGACGCATTTGCCCACAGAGCCAAAATGAACGGCTTAGCTACACTGGGTGAATGGAGCGCTGATCTAGAGAAATAGACTTAGAGAAATAGGACAACACCTTGGCTAAGAAAAACACATCACCCAGTTGCAGGCTTTATCTTATTAGCCCGCCGCAAATAGACGAGCCCCAAGAGTTTGCAAAAACTTTAGAGGGCGCGTTTAAGGGTGGTGATGTTGCTTCGTTCCAACTTAGGTTGAAAGACACTAACGACGAACATATTTGCGAAGTGGCGGAAAGCCTGATGCCTATTTGCCATGACAATGATGTGGCATTTATTCTAAACGACCATGCTGAGCTTGCCGCCAAACTAGGGGCAGACGGCGTGCATTTGGGGCAAAATGATGGCGACATACAGTCCGCCCGCAGTATTTTAGGGCATGATGCTGTTATTGGCGTTACCTGCCACAATTCACGCCATTTAGCGTTTGAGGCCGGCGACAAGGGTGCTGACTATGTGGCATTTGGCGCATTTCACCCCACCAGTACAAAAGAAGTTTCCCATGTGGCTGAGGTTGATATTCTAACGTGGTGGAGCGATCTTGCGGAAATTCCTTGTGTGGCTATTGGTGGCATTACAGTTGAAAACTGCACCCCACTTATTGAAGCTGGTGCCGATTTTATCGCGGTTTGCTCAGCTGTGTGGGACAATGACGCTGGAGCTGAAGCCGCAGTAAAACAATTTAACGAAAAACTAGCCCCGCAAGAGATAACATGACCAGAACTGGCATATTCATAATTTCGCTATTGTTTGCATTTGTGTTTACACAAAGCATCCCAAATGCATCTGCGGCTGAGGTTGCGGCTGAGGTTTATATCATCAGCCCCACGACCCGCCTGTAATTTCTGAGAAAATTACTATTATTGTGGTTGCAGACCAATAAGTTTTCTTGCCAGCAAAAGACCCTTCTGCTAAACCCGCCCTGAATTAATGGGTATTGGCCTTAGGGCTGGCTCATAAAAACAAACTGAAACAGGTGTCCACATGAAAATAAATGGCAATGCAATTCACCCTGGTAACGTTATTGAGTTTAAAGGTGAATTATACAGAGCGGTTAAAACCCAACACACCCAACCGGGCAAAGGTGGGGCTTATTTGCAGGTGGAATTAAAGTCGCTAAAAGGCAACACCAAGCTGAACGAACGCTTTAGAGCGGCCGAAACGGTTGAGCGTGTGATTTTAGAGCAAAAAACGTTTCAGTTTTTGTTTGAAGCCGATGGCATGTACACATTTATGGACGGCGAAACCTACGAGCAAATTAATCTAAGTGCTGAGGATGTTGGCGAGAACAATGCTCCATTTTTGCAAGACGGCATGCAGGTTGAAATTGAATTGCATGAAGAAACTCCTCTAGGTCTAACCCTGCCAAAAACCGTTGTTCTGGAAGTTATGGAAACAGAACCTGTTGTTAAAGGGCAAACTGCGGCACACTCGAACAAACCCGCCAAAGCCGACAATGGCATGCGCATTATGGTGCCGCCATTTATTAATGTGGGCGATAAAATCATCGTCAACACCGAAGACGCTAGTTACAATAAAAGAACTGATTAAATTCAGCTAAACATCAGCTAAACATCAGCTAAACAAAGGCTAAAAAAATGGCACAATCCGCCCTTATAAACGTTATGATCAACGCAGCGCATAAAGCAGCGCGCAACCTTACCCGTGACTTTGGCGAGGTGGAACAACTGCAAGTTTCACGCAAAGGTCCAGCAGATTTTGTGTCAAAAGCTGACCGTAAAGCTGAAGGTACAATTCGTTACGAGTTGGAAAAAGCTCGCCCGAACTGGGGCTTTTTGTTGGAAGAAGGCGGCGCAGTTGAAGCAAAAGACGATGTTGACGCCCGTTGGATTGTTGACCCGTTAGATGGCACCACAAATTTTCTTCATGGCATTCCGCATTTCGCCATTTCTATTGCCGCTGAAATTCATGGTAAAATTGAAGCGGGCATTATTTTTGACCCTATTAGAAACGAAATGTTCACTGCTGAAAAAGGCCGCGGCGCATTTTTAGAAGACCGCCGCTTGCGGGTTTCATCACGCAACAGCCCGCAAGATTGCGTTTTGGCAACTGGCATTCCCCACCTTGGTCGTGGCGACAAGTCACTGTTCCAAGGCGAACTAGACATTTTCATGGCAAAAGCAGCAGGCATTCGCCGTTTTGGCACAGCTTCATTGGACTTGGCATATGTTGCCGCAGGTCGTTTTGACGGGTTTTGGGAACATGACCTTAAAATATGGGACATTGCCGCAGGTATGCTTATTGTTCGTGAGGCAGGCGGCATGGTTAGTGAATGCGAAGGCGGCGACGATATGCTTAAAACTGGTAGCATTTTGGCGGCTAATAGCGATGCTCACAGCTTTATGGAAAGCGACTTGCGTAAATATTACCGCGACCTTAAACGCGCCAAAAAATAGTTCTGCCAGAGCAACACTCCTGAGCATAATCTCTGTACTTACCTCGACATAGCTTTCAAAAGGCTGGTGGCGCGTAAACTTATGGGCTAAATTAACATTTATTATATAATGTGGTGCCATATGTAATGGTGAATAAGGGGAGCTACCATGCAACAACCAACGCGGTATTTAAGCAGAATGACCATGTTTGCTGTAATAGTTGTGTTTATTGGCTTTATGCTTATTGAACCATTGCAATCAGCTTTTTATGCTAATGCTGGCTTAAACGGAGTTATTTTAGCAACGCTTTTGTTCGGCTGTTTCTTCATTTTCAGACAGGTTATCTCGCTAAAATCTGAAATTAACTGGGTGGAAAGATACAAAAATGAAACCCTTGATGAAGATGATGCCCCCTCACCCAAATTATTAGCCCCCATGGCGGCACTGTTGGTGGAACGGCAAACTAGCACAAAACTATCATCACACTCTATGGGTTCATTGTTGGACAGCCTTTCCGCACGGCTTGATGAAGGTCGTGAAATTTCACGCTATTTAATTGGTTTATTGGTGTTCTTAGGTCTGCTTGGTACATTTTGGGGCTTGCTTGGCACCATTGGTTCTATCTCCACCACCATTGAAAGCTTAAGTGTAGGTTCGGGCGACATAAACACCATGTTTGCCGATTTAAAGTCGGGCTTAAACGCGCCCTTGTCTGGCATGGCAACAGCGTTTTCATCTTCGCTTTTGGGTTTGGCGGGCAGTGTTATGCTTGGGTTTTTAGACCTGCAAGCAGGACAAGCGCAAAACCGTTTTTATAACGACTTGGAAGAATGGTTATCTAGCCAAACAAAACTATCATCCGCCGCCGCGATTGAAGGTGCGGGCGATGGTGGTGGCAGTACCTCAGCATATGTTGGAGCATTGTTAGAGCAAACCGCCGATAGTTTGGAAAAACTAGAGCGCGTTATAAGCAAGTCTGAAGATGGTCGCAAAAAAACCAATGCAACCCTGTTGTCACTGGCTGAACAACAGGCACTATTGGGCGACCAGTTAAAAGCATCGCAAGAGCTGATGGTGCGCCTAGCCGAAGGTCAAGGCAGTATGGGCAATGCCATGAAAGCGCTTGCTGACAGTGCATCTAAATCGGCAAGTGGCGGCATGGACGAGCAAACAAAGTCGCATCTGCGTAACATTGATGTGCATATCAAACAGCTTTTAGACCAACAGGCTGAGGGCAACGCCGCCCTGACAGATGGCCTGCGTTCAGAGATTAAGCTTTTAGCACGCACCTTGTCTTCCGCCATGACAAATCAGGATAACAGCTAGCCATGGCGGCACGCAGACATAGCCGTGGGCAACGTTCGGAGCATATATGGCCGGGCTTTGTTGATGCCTTGTCTTCGTTATTATTGGTTATAATTTTTCTTTTAAGTGTTTTTGTTCTGGCGCAGTTTTTTTTAGGTCAGGCACTGTCTGGACGTGATGCGGCGTTGGAACGCCTGAACGCACAGGTTATGGAACTGGGCGATTTGCTACGTTTAGAACAGGCCGCCAATACCGAGCTGAGGAGTGAGGCCGCAAACCTTAGCGCTAGCCTGTCACGCGCAAATTTGGATAATGATGAGCTGAACACTCAACTATCAAGCTTGGAAAATCAGCTTGCTGAAAGCCGATCACGTTTAAATGATGCGCTTGAGGCAGGTGCCACCACACAAGCAAGCTTGGAAGCCATGACCCAGCAACTCGCCTCATCAACCGATGAGTTGGATGAAGAACGCTTAAGAGCGGCAAGCGCATTGCGCGATGTTGACCAGTTAAACCAAAACCTGCGTGCCATGCGCGAACAATTGGCACGGTTAGAGGCGGTATTGCAAATGTCCGAAGCACGTGATTTGGAACAACAAGCAGTTATTGTCGATCTGGGCAGACGACTAAACGTGGCACTGGCGGGCAAGGTGGAAGAGTTAGCACAATATAGGTCTGAGTTTTTTGGCCGCATGCGCGCGCTGATAGCCGCCCGACCTGATATTCGAATTGAGGGCGACAGGTTTGTTTTCCAAGCAGAATTTTTGTTTGCCTCAGGCAATGCAGACCTTGGATATGAGGGCCAAGAAGACCTAGCTGTATTTGCCCATAGTTTGCTGACCATTGCCGCAGGCATTCCACCTGAAATGGACTGGGTGCTAAGGGTCGATGGTCACACCGATAGCGTGCCAATTAGCACTGCGAAATATCCATCAAATTGGGAACTATCAACCGCCCGTGCGGTTTCAGTGGTTAAGTTCCTAACCCAAATGGGTGTACCACCACACCGACTAGTTGCCGCAGGTTTTGGTGAACATCAGCCCATTATTGTGGGCAACAGTCCTGACGCCCACAATGCCAACCGCCGCATAGAAATGCGCCTAACCCAGAGGTAACCATTAGTGGTATCAATTAAAAAAACATCAAAAGAAATAATAAAAAAGGTAAATTGGTATCTGGCGACACCTATAGCAATTTTGATTACCGCAATGCTACTGTATCCCTTCGGATCATGGTATTTCCTGGAAGACTTCCAAATACTTATTGGCAGTACATTCGTTATAATAGCTGCATATTTGGGACACAAATCAAACCAAAAACTACAAGAAGAAAGAGACGGTTTAAGTCGAAAGAGACAAAAAGAAAGAGAAGTAAGTATTGCTTTGGGTAAAACAACAATATTACTACTGAACATTCAAATGGCATTAGATGAATTAGATATGTGGAAAGTTGTTTATAATCATAATTTTTCTACAGGAGGTTTTGACGCCAACGAAAACTACAACACACTGCTTAATAATATAACTGGTAACAACTATTATCTTACTAGCTCAAAAGATTTACTAAGTAATCATGGTGGTGATATAGCTATATTCTCAAGCTTACTTCTTAACAAAATTTCTGAGTGTAGTAATTCTATTGAAAAACTAAATTGGATTATTAAAAACGATTCTGGGAGAAATAAAAAAAACCAAGAGTATAATAACTTAAGAATGAACAAAATTGCTACGCTAAGAATGAGCACAATCGCTAGGTATAGTAAGACTCTACACAATCTACTATTATTATTAAATAACTTATACTTATCAGATTGCAAGGAAAACGATTATACGCCCATCACTATCGATATCAGTATAATTATTACAAACAGAGATGAGTGGGATGTTATAATCAACCAAATAAATAAACCCGATCCACAGAAAAATACAGACGCTAAAAAAATAGCACCTAGTGGTGTGAACTAACGCCCCTCTTCAAACTGAAGGTTAGCTAGGTGGGCATAAAGACCATCATCAGCCATTAGGGTTTCGTGAGTTCCTGAGGCCACTATTTTACCATCATCAATTACAATGATATTATCAGCCTGACGAACGGTCGACAAACGATGTGCAATGACCAATGTGGTGCGTCCTTTCATTAAGGTATCAAGTGCCAATTGTACTTTACGTTCTGCTTCGCTATCCAAAGCCGAGGTGGCTTCATCCAACAGTAAAATTGGCGCATCGCGCAAAATGGCGCGGGCGATGGCTAAGCGTTGGCGTTGCCCACCTGACAAACGTACTCCACGTTCGCCCAAAAATGTATCTTTCCCCTCAGGCAAAGATGCA
>DAOWAS010000093.1 GCA_030634465.1 Alphaproteobacteria bacterium
CTAGACCCGCTGGAAGGCACCACCATTACCGCCAAGGCAGGGCCAAACGCCCTTGCTGTTGTGGCACTGGCTGAGCGTGGCAACTTGCTGAACGCTCCTGACACATATATGGAAAAAATTGCCATAGGGCCAGGTTACCCTGAAGGCATTATCGATTTGGATAAGTCAGCATCAGATAACGCCCGTGCCATTGCCAAGGCCAAGGGTGTTGATGTTAGCGAAATTATGGTTTGTATTTTAGACCGTCCACGCCACGCCGACATGGTAAAAGACCTGCGCGATGCTGGTTGTGCCATTAAGTTTATTCCTGATGGCGATGTGCAGGGTGTTATTCAATGTACCACCCCTGAAACTGGTGTGGATTTTTACATTGGTACTGGTGGCGCACCTGAGGGTGTGTTGGCGGCGGCAGCACTGCGTTGTTTGGGTGGGCAATTCCAAGGGCGTTTGGTAATGCGCAATGATGACGAACGCGCCAGAGCGCACAAATGGGGCATTGAAGACCTGAACCGTAAATATAATGTGGAAGAACTGGCATCAGGCGATGTTATTTTTGCCGCAACTGGTGTGACCAGTGGTTCGTTATTGTCTGGTGTTAAACCACACAAAAATGGCGGTTGCACCACTGAAAGCATTGTAATGCGTTCATCCAGCCACACTGTGCGTTGGGTTAAGGCAGACCATTTGCAAAAAAGTTAATGGCGGGGCCTGACAACAATATAAATAAACATACAGACCTTTTGGTCGAACGTTCCCTGCGTGGGCGCGCTTGGGGCTTGCACGATAGTAATGACCGCATGGCGGCGGCTATTTCGCAGCATTACGGCATTAGCGAAATTGTCGGGCGCATATTAGCCGCCCGTGGTTTTGATGTTGCCAGTGTTGCCAGTTTTTTAGAGCCCAGCCTGCGGGAAAGCTTGCCAGACCCATCACGTTTGTTGGACATGGACAAAGCCGCCAAACATTTGGCATCAGCCATTATGGCGGGTGAGAAAATTGCCGTGTTTGGCGATTATGATGTTGATGGTGCCACCTCGTCAGCACTGTTGGTGCGGTATTTCAAAACACTGGGTGTGCCACTTATTTGTTATATTCCAGACCGTTTGGCGGAAGGCTACGGCCCCAACGAAGCCGCACTGCTGAAGCTAAAGGGTGAGGGGGTCAGCACCGTAATAACAGTAGATTGCGGCACACTTTCATACCAACCATTAGCCGCGGCAAAAAAAGCAGGGCTAAACATAATTGTGGTCGATCACCACAAGGCCGAAACCACCTTGCCTGAGGCATTGGCAATTATAAATCCCAACAGGTTAGACGAACCCACCGATGTGGTGACAGAAATGGGGCATATGGCGGCTGTGGGCGTGGCATTTTTGCTAGTTGTGGCACTGAACCGAGCTTTGCGTGATGCCAAGTTTTTTACTGATATTGCTGAATCTGATTTAAAACAGTTTTTAGATTTAGTTGCCCTTGGCACTGTGTGCGATGTGGTGGCGCTTAAGGGGGTTAACCGTGTGTTGGTGGCACAAGGGCTAAAGGTCATGGCAACGCGGCGCAATCTGGGTTTAAAGGCGTTAAGCGACGTGTCACGAGTGGACGGCGCACCAACCGCATACCATGCAGGGTTTATGTTAGGGCCACGGGTAAATGCAGGCGGGCGTGTGGGCGAGGCGGGCCTGGGTGCCAAACTATTAGCCATGCATGATGGTGAGGAGGCAGAAGCCAACGAGATTGCCGAACATTTAGACGAGCTGAACCAAGCCAGAAAAGTAATTGAGGCTGAGGTGCTGGCTGAGGCCATGACAATGATGGAAGCCGAAGTTGGCATTGAGGGCGAAGCCACTAGTGGCATAGCTAGCGATATTGTTTTTGTCGCAGGCAAGGGGTGGCACCCCGGTGTTATTGGTATTGTGGCTTCACGCTTGAAAGAAAAATATAACCGTCCCACTTTTATTTTAGCTATTGAAAATGGCGAGGCTAAATGCTCCGCACGATCTATTTCTGGGGTGGATATAGGCTCAGCCGTAATAGAAGCCATGCACAAGGGCTTGCTAGTAGCAGGTGGTGGTCATGCCATGGCTGCGGGGCTGACAGTGGTTGAGAGTAAGCTAGATGAGTTAAAACAGTTTCTAGCAAGCTGGCTGGCACCAAGTGTGGCTATTGCCAAAACCGCCACCAAAACCACCATAGACGGTGCCATTACCACGGGCGGGGCATCGGCAGAGCTAGTGAGAGAGTTGGACAAACTAGCACCATTTGGTGCGGGCAACCCCACCCCAAGCTTTGCCATATTGGATGCAAAAATTGTCATGGCACGGGTTGTGGGTGCCAACCATTTGAAGCTGGTGATGATGGGGGAAGATGGTGTGCGGGTTGAAGGTATAGCATTTAGAGCAATGGACGATAGTTGGGGGCAGGTGTTGGCGGCAAGTGTGGGTGAAAAGTTTCATTTTGTGGGTAAATTAAAGCTAAACCAATGGCGCGGCGATGGCAGTGTAGAGATGACAATTGACGATGCCGCCAAGCTATAGGTAGCTGATTTGCGCCACTGTTGATTGTTTGTGAATTTTTTTGCTGTTTTTGTGCAAAATCGACTTGACGAAACAAAGCTACATAGGTAAACAACCTCACGCGTCACATGCGACCCCTTCGTCTAGTGGCCTAGGACACCGCCCTTTCACGGCGGCAACACGGGTTCGAGTCCCGTAGGGGTCGCCATTCGCACTTTATGCGCTTTTCCTTGTAGCGCGTGCATTTTCAAAACAGTTTATACTTTTACGTGTTTAATTACCCACATTTGCTTGTATTTGTGTATATATGAGCTATACACTTCTGTTTATTAAGGGTGTTTGTTTCATTATAGTTTAAAGTATTTGGGGTGGCCTTTTTATAATGTCCGTGAGTTCGTTATATTCTTCTGCTAAATGTTTGGTGTGGGCGCTGACAATGTTTTTCATTGTTATGTCAGCTAATGCCTATGCCCAAGGTAATGCCTATGCCCAAAACCTGCCCCAAGCTAATGGGGCGGAAGAGGCATCACCCCTTACTTCTCCCCTTACCATGGTTAATGGCCTGTACGAGCGTTTGCGTGGTGGTTCCCTGAAAGATATTTATAAAGAAATTGATCGCCTTAAAGAGCGCGCCAAAGCCCAAGAAGGGTTGGAGAAATATCAAACCTTAGGGGAGGTGTTGAGCTATAGCTTTTGGCTGGATGATGGTGTTGCTATGAAAAATACCTTGCAGCAGATGCAGGGTTTGGATTTGCCATCTTTAGACCCAACAGCAAGAAAAACACGGCATGATCTGTATTTTGCCTATGCGGAAATGGTGGGCGACGCTGATTATAAGGCATCCAGAGATGCCTTTGAGCAGGGTATTGCTGAGGGCTTTGCCCAAGGCGATGTTTATAGCCAAGCCATAGCATATGAAATGTTGGGGGTGGCCGAAGCTTTTTTTGGTAATTATTTCACTGGAGTTGAAAAGCTACAGTTTGCCCTGCGGGTCTTGGATGGTCACAATGATATGAATGCTGACCGAGTTAGAGTTGGTATTTATCTGGCCTTTGCTTATGTCTATACATCTTTAGATCACACCTCAAAGGCTGTTGATTATTATATTAAGGCTTTGGACTTGTCGTTGAAAAATGGTTTTGCTGTGGATCATGGCGGCATTATTTACAACACTGGTTTTTTACTTCTTCAGAATAAAAACCTAGATGAAGCTGAGCTGTTTTTTAACCAGCTTTTGATGCATTATACCAAGGTTGGTGACCCTGAAAATCTTACTTACCCTTATTATGCCTTGGCGTTTATATATTACCACAGGGGGGAGCATGCCGTTTCACAAAGCTGGGCCGAAAAGGCATATGTTTACGGTCAGTATATAACCGATTTTGAAGGCACTTTGTTACAGCTAATGGCTGAAAACAGCGCATGGCTTGGTAAAATGGATAAGGCTTATGATTATTTAAGCGATGCTGATGCTTATTTTGAAGAATATCCTGATTATAAAGGCACCACCTGGGAAGCAAGGTCAATTAGGGTGCGTGCTGTAATAGCCCATGCTGAGGGGCGGCACGGTGAAGCCATTAAGACTTATGAACAGTTTCATCAGGCCTATTACAAGGCGCAAAACCAGTCGTTTGCCAGCGATGTTGGCTCTTTAACCAGTAACTTGTTCACAAGGCTGGATAGCGAACGTGCCGAAAGTGATTTACTGCGCAACAATATGGCTGTGGAGCAGCTTAATCTTAAAAACCAGCGATATGTAATCGGTTTTATTGCGTTTTTATTGCTTATAATGCTGGGGCTGTTTTTGTTTCAGTTGCGTTGGAGTAAAATGCTGCAAGCAAGCAAGATGGACGCGGAGCAAGCCAGTCGATCCAAGTCTGAGTTTTTAGCACAGATGAGCCATGAATTACGCACGCCATTAAATGCCATTATCGGTTTTTCTGAAATGATGAGTAAAGAGGTTTTGGGCGAGCTAGCCAATAAAAAATATAAAGATTATGTGGTTTTAATAAACCAAAGTGGCTTGCATTTGTTACGTATTATTAATGACATTCTGGATATTTCCAAAGTTGAAAGTGGCAAGCTGGAACTGTTGGAAAGCGAGTTTGACCTGTGTGTTCTAATTGATGAAACAGTAGAAACCATGCAAAACAGGGCGGCAAGAGTGGATGTGGAAATTGTAAACACTGCGCCTGAAAAATGTTCGATGCTTAATGCCGACAGGCGTATTGTTAAGCAGGTGTTATTTAATATTATTTCAAATTCGATAAAATTTACCCAGCGTGGCGGCAAAATATCAATTTCGTATAAGGTTTGCGAAAGTGGTGAGATTATTATTGATGTTACAGATAATGGTCAGGGCATGAGCCCAGAGCATTTAAGGCAGGCCTTAGAGCCATTTGGTCAGGTAAAGCAGGTTATGGTACAGTCCCATGAAGGCACGGGGCTAGGCTTGCCATTGGTGCAGGCGTTTATGGAGCTTCATCAGGGTGATATGAATATTAGCTCCAAGCTAGGTGATGGCACCACCGTAGAATTAATGTTCCCTGCTGCCAGAGTGGTATAAATAATCATAACAATGTGGTAGTGAGGTTTCGTGATAAAATATTTTAAACACGATAAGCTTCCCAAGAGTAAGAACATGCGTCTTGCTATTGGTATTTTGTTGTTAATTGGTGGCATTTTCGGTTTTCTTCCTATTCTTGGTTTTTGGATGTTGCCACTAGGTTTGTTGGTGCTATCAGTTGACAGTAAAGAGATTAGAAGGTTTAGACGTCGTTTGGATGTTAAGTTTGTCCGCATATTTAAGTCGAAAAACCCGGAGTAAAATTTGTGAATTATTTAGATGTAGAAAATGCTGCTGGCAGGTTAGCTGGGGTTGCCACCCGCACCCCATTGTTACGCTCTATTGAGCTGGACAGAATAACTGGCGGGCAGGTTTTTATTAAACCTGAGTGTTTGCAAAAAACGGGCTCTTTTAAATTTAGAGGGGCATATAATTGTCTTTCGCAAATATCGGATGATAAAAAAGCTAACGGCGTGGTGGCATATTCATCTGGCAATCATGCCCAAGGTGTGGCCTTGGCGGCAAAAATGTTGGGCATACCCGCGACAATTTTAATGCCGCAAGATGCCCCTAAAATTAAAATTGCCCGCACCCGTTCCCACGGGGCAAATGTGGTTTTGTTTGACCGTGTTAAAGAAAGCCGTGAGGAAATGGGTGATAAAATTTCCCAAGACACAGGCGCAGTTTTAATTAAGCCATATGATAATGAAAACATTATTGCAGGCCAAGGTACAGCAGGGCTAGAGGTTGTGGAAGACTTGTTCGCTCAGGATGTGACGTTGGACAGCTATTTGGTGCCAACAAGCGGTGGCGGGCTTTTGGCGGGAAATTCATTGGTGTTTGAGCATTATTCGCCCAAAACCGATATATATTCGGTTGAACCCACGCTTTATGACGACTATGCCCGCTCGTTTGTTGCTGGTGAAAGGGTTACGTTGGATATGGAGGCAGGCAAAAGCATATGCGATGCCCTGCAGGTTACAATACCAGGTGAATTAACGTTTGAGATTAATAAAACACGGGTTAAGGCTGGTTTGAATGTGAGCGACGCTGAGGCGCTTGAGGCCATGAGGTTCGCATTGGATTATTTGAATGTGGTTGTGGAGCCTAGCGGTGCTGTTGCGTTAGCGGCTGTGCTGATGGGCAAGTTAGATACAAAAAACAAAAATATCGGGCTAATTTTAAGCGGCGGGAATATTGATACTGAGGATATATTAAACTTCTTTAGTTAATTTTGCCCAAAATACCACCAAGCAATTTTGCCGTAGCTCTCTTGGCGTTTAAAACATCTGATGTAATATCAGTTACAAAACTTTTGTTGTTGGCTGTAACATAGCTCTCAAGTCTCATTTCTGGCACATCAAGCAAACATTCAATTAATGATAGCTGTGAGGTTTTCATAACTTGCTTGGAACACGGTGTAAGCTTATTCGTTATTATGGTTTTTAACGTGGAGGCGCTTTTGTTCTTCATAGTTTCACCCTTATTATTTTTGTTTCACCCTTATTTTGTACTTAAAGGACTTTAGCAAATTAGGTCATGGTTTACTAATGATTAATAAAAATTTAATCGTGTAAAAACAATGGGTTAGGTCGTAAAAACTCTATGAAAATTTTAATAAAAAAGCAGGTTTGTCTCATTTTGGCACAGCGTTTTTTCTTAATTTACCTATAAGTAATTTGAAATAGATTAAGCTTGCGGTAAGGAGTTATTGTTATTTTATATATTGGCTATATTGTACTGAATTGGTATTATTGTTGTTATGAACATACTGAGATTACAAAACTATATTTATGATTAATGTTAAGTATATAAAAGTCGGCTTTATAAAAAAATGGCTCGAAAAATGGCATGCCCCTGAGGTTTGGGCATTTGTTGAGCATGATGAAACCATTCATTTTACCAAGGGTTTTTTTGAGGCGGCTGTAAAAAATGCTTCCACAAGGTTTGAGGGCAAAACAAAGATAACAAGCGTTGAGGATATTGTACCAAAAGACCAATACTCAACATTTAGCCGTATTTGTGAGGTGATGCAGGGTTCAAACGAGCTAACCTATTTTATAGATGCTGAATTTGATGATTTGCTGGTTAAGTTTGAATTTCACCTTGTTCCACAAGATATAACTGCTGGTAGCTTGCCCAAGGGCAGCAAGGCTGGTTTTTATATTGTTCTTTATAATATTTCGCAGATAGAAAAAATTATTCCATACGATGCTTTTTGGCTACGTTCCTCGTTGGATGAGTTGAAAACCCCTTTATTGGCGGTAGATAATAAAAACACGTTGCTTTGGGCAAACAGTTCTTTGTTAAACTATACCCAGTCCACGGCGAAAAAAATTATTCATAAAAAATGGCAATCGCTGTTTGAAACTAGTAGCAGTCTAAAAAAGAAACCGTTGCTTGGTGACCACACTGTTAGTGCCGTAGTGCCAGCTAATTCTGATTGTGCCACCCCAATGGGGCTGTCATGGTTTGAGGTTAAGTTTAAAAACAGGGTCGAGCGTTTTGCTTTGTTTTATGGCTTTGGTGTTAGTGAACTAAGCTTAGAGACAGTAAAAAGAGAAAGCTTTGCGTTTCAGGAGATTAATACCCCAAGTGTGGTGGCAACACCTGATGGCCTTATTTTAGATTGTAATGAGGCCGCTCTTAAGCTTTGGGAGTTTAGGCGAGACCAAATTCTGGGTGAAAATGCGTATAATCTAGGTCAGGTACTAAACGATAAAGATAAAATTTATTATAGAGATTTGTGCGAAAAAACCATTGAGGAAAATGGCTCTGCCGTATTTAAACGGCTTATTAGCATAAATTCAGTGCCTAGTTGGTTTGAAATAACCGTGACCGCATTTAAAAACAAGTTTACGGGTGGCGATGAACGAATTTGGACTGGGCGCGATATAACGCAAACCATGAAGTCTGCCGAGGCATTGCGCCAGCAAGCACATATTATTGAGCAAATTTCTAGCGCTGTATTCATCCTAGGTTTAGATAAAAAAATAACTGATTGCAATTTGGAAGCCTGTAATTTTTCAGGTCAATCTAAAGAAAAACTGGCTGGCAAATTGCTTTCCAAGGCTTTGAATATCAACAACAAAGATTTTGAATATGGTGTTGATATACAAAATGAGATTAAAGACCAGTCCAAGTGGCAAGGCGAGGTGGAGTTTGTTGATAAAGAGGGCAAAAGTGGCACTTTAGAAATAACATTGAGCGCCTTGAAGGACGGTAAAGATAATGTAAAAGCCTATATTGCCGTTGCTACGGATATTACGGTTAGAAAAAACACTCTCGATGCCTTGAGGCGAAGCGATCTGGCATTGTCGCAAATTTCAGACAGTTTGATAGTTTGTGACCTGAATAATAAAATTCTTGAGGTTAATAAAGCCACCGAGGAAATGTTCCTTACAAGCCGTGAAAAACTGGTGGGTAATGATGTCAGAAGCCTTTATTACAGCCCAAAAACATTGTCTGCAGAAAACCAGAAAAAAAATAGCGATAGTTTTACTGATGCCTTGAGCAAGTCTATGGAAAGCTTAGAGCGGCAAGAAGATTATAAAGGCGAGCTTGAATTTTATATAAGTGACGATGAAAAAATATAC
>DAOWAS010000133.1 GCA_030634465.1 Alphaproteobacteria bacterium
ACAAACATGGGTAAGTGGCTGATAACATACCAGTTTTGCACACCACCTTGTTGTGAATTAACAATGTCCGTCAGGTTAAGCGAGCCTGACCAAATAAGCACTGTTACCAGCACAAAACCAATGGACACTTCGTATGACACCATTTGTGCCGCAGAACGAAGCCCGCCAAGGAAAGCATAGCGTGAGTTTGATGCCCAACCCGACATGATAATGCCGTAAACACCAAGGGATGATATGGCGAACACATAAAGTATGCCCACATTGAGGTCAGCTAACACCCAACCATCAGCAAATGGAATAACCGCCCAGCCAATAAGCGCTAGAACAAAGGTTAAAATGGGTGCCAGAATAAAAATACCTTTGTTGGCACGCAGTGGCACAATGGTTTCTTTGAAAAACAGCTTCATGCCATCAGCAAAACTTTGCAACAAGCCAAACGGCCCCACAACGTTTGGCCCACGGCGCATTTGCATGGCTGCCCAAATTTTACGGTCAAAATAAACGCTAAAGGCCACGGCAATAAGCAATGGCAATACAATTGCTAAAATAAAAGCCACAATTTGCAGGGTAAACGGCATCCATGCCCATAAATCCACCAGCAAACCCCAACCCCACAAGAAGGGTGCGTAAATCATATCAAGCGCACTATCCATGAGCTTTGCTCCCTTGTTGTTCGGCAATATTTGCAACCACCTCTGCCAAAATGTTAGACGAGCGTGCAATTGGGTTGCTCATATAATAACCACCCGCAAATTCCGCCGCTATTGAGGTAACTTTGCCCATTTTCATAACAGTTTTTGTGGCGAAACCTTTTGTATCATGGCCGTCAAGCACATCTTCATCAGCAAAATGCGGATAAGCTTCATAAAGTTTAGCTCGCAGTTCGCCCATATTGTTAAAACCAACATCAACCCCAAACACATCTGCTAAGGCGCGAACTACTGTCCAGTCTTCTCTAGCTTCACCCGGTGGGAACGTGGCTTGTACTGTGCGTTGCACCCTACCCTCAACATTCACATAGGTTGCTTGTTTTTCGGTATAAGCGGCAGTTGGCAAAATAACATCTGCTAGGCTTGCACCCGCATCGCCGTGGCTACCCATATAAATTACAAACTTGCCTTTTAGCTTGTCGGCATCAACATCATCAGCACCAAGCAAGAACACTATTTCGGTTTTATCGCCCAATACCTTATCAACACCGCCGGCCATTAAACCCATATCCAGCGCACCAACGCGTGAAGCTGCGTGTTGCAATACGTTCAAACCGTTCCAGTCTTCGCTTACCATGCCATATTTTTCAGCTAGCTCTAGGCATGATGCCATAACACCAGCGCCATTTTTACCCTTAAGCGCACCTTGGCCAATTATAACCATTGGGTTTTTAGCGGCCTTTAGCGCTTTAGCAAATTTATGTGTGCCTACAGTGACTTGCGCCAAATGGTTAAAGTCGTTTCCTAACTCTTCCACAGGATAACCAAGGTCTGCTTTTGGCCCCACATTGGCAATAGCAAAACCACCTACCCGCACACGCTTGCGCAAACGGCTGTTTATCAGCGTGGCTTCTTCTCTTGGGTTACAACCAACCAACAAACAGGCATCGGCATGTTCAATGCCGCCAATTGATGTGTTGAAAATATATGATGAACGCGCGCTGGTCTGACCAGTTGAGCCATCTAAACGACACTCAATGCTTTTTGAACCTAGCTGACCCAGTAAAGTTTTAAGGGCAAACATGGCTTCAACATCAGCTAAATCGCCAATTAACGCACCGTAAGCATCAGCTTTAACGCCCTTTGCGGCTTTTTTAATGGCCTTAAAAGCATCTTGCCATGAGGCAGGCTTAAGCTTGGCATTTTTGCCGCTAGACTTAACAAATGCAGTGTCCAAGCGGTTTTTAAGCAGACCATCATAATGAAAGCGGGTTTTATCTGAAATCCACTCTTCGTTTATACCTTCGTTTAGCCTAGGCAAAATACGCATAATTTGGTTGCCACGGCTATCAACACGAATGTTTGAACCAACTGCGTCCATAACATCAATGGTTTCTGTTTTTTTCAATTCCCACGAACGTGCGGTAAATGCATATGGCTTACTAGTCAGCGCGCCAACTGGACACAGGTCAATAACATTGCCTGACATCTCAGAGTTAAGTGAGCCTTCTAAATATGTTGTAACCTCACTACCCTCGCCGCGTCCTAGTGCGCCAAGCTCATCAGCACCAGCAACCTCGGTGGCAAAACGCACACAGCGCATACAATGGATACAACGTGTCATGGTGGTGGAGATAAGCGGACCCATGTTTTTGTCTTTAACCGCGCGCTTACCTTCGTCATAACGAGAAAGCCCACGGCCATAACCTACAGCTTGGTCTTGCAGGTCACACTCGCCGCCTTGGTCACAAATTGGACAATCAAGCGGGTGGTTAATAAGCAAAAATTCCATAACCCCTTCACGGGCTTTTTTAACCGTTTCAGTTTTGGTGTGAACAACCATGCCGTCACCCGCAGGCATAGCGCATGATGCTATTGGTTTTGGTGCTTTTTCCAGTTCAACCAAGCACATGCGGCAGTTGCCAGCAATGCTAAGGCGTTCGTGGTAACAAAAACGAGGAATTTCAGCGCCCGCTTGTTCGCAAGCCTGCAAAACGGTTGCACCCGCCTCAACAGTAACTTCAATTCCATCTATGGTCAGTGTTGCCATCTAACTTACTCTCATTCAGGGCTGTAGCCACTGGCTGTTAAAATTTCTTTTGCGGAGGTTAATTGTAACAAGTCATCAATTGCCGCAGCTTTATCTTGAGTTTGGTTATAATAAGAACGCGCTATGCGAGACCCAATCCAATAACCAAGGTCAGCAGGTACGCCCTCTGACACATTAGCGCCATTATACATCCAACCCTTATATTCAGTGCCATCCATATCTTTTTTGAACTCAGTCCAAAGCCTTGCTTCATTGGCCTTTGCATATTCATCTATGGCAGGATTTAAGGATCTCCCTGCTACCAGCTCAGCCACAAATTCTGCTGTGCCTTCCATAACGGCTTGCCATAACAACGTGCCATCGCTTGTGGAACTTGTTTGATAAACATGGGTGGTTTCGTGGGCAACGAACGCTTTCAATAAATCAGTAAAATTATCACCAGCATCACGGCATAAAATCTCAAGCCCAATAACAAGTGCCCCAGAACCAACAGTACCACCTGAATTCATGGCACCAAACACAATATAAATATCTGCGGCTTCATTGCTCCCGACAATATTGGCTACTGCATCTCTTATTTCAAATGCCTCATCCCTAAAGGCAAGAGCTTGCGGCAGACAATATTCCACAGTTTTTCTGTAAATTTCTGGGTATTTTTCAATTTTCATTAATAAATTAGCCGCGCTGCGAATACGGTATTCTGTGAAAATTTCCACACCTAAGCTGGCATTATCAAGGTATAATTCTTGCAAAATTTCTGTGGTTAATTTGCCATCATTAACTTCATAAATTTGGGCAAATCTTTCAGCGTCACTGGTTACATACCCTGTCTCTAGCGCCTGTACAGAGAAGGCAGAAGCAAAAAACACAGATAAAAACAGGCCAAAAACTTTGGCTAATGTTACCTTATGCATATTTTTTACTAAATGTAGCACTAGCTCTCCTACTCCGCCGCAATTCGTGATTTACGCGCGTTAATTCTGTCTTCAACATCTTGTCTAAAGTGGCGCATTAACCCTTGTATGGGCCATGCCGCCGCATCGCCAAGGGCGCAAATGGTATGCCCTTCTATTTGCTTTGAAACATCTAATAACTGATCAATTTCTTCAATTTCAGCGTCACCTGTGACCATGCGTTCCATCATGCGCCACATCCAACCTGTGCCTTCACGGCACGGCGTACACTGACCACAGCTTTCATGTTTGTAAAACTGTGCCAAGCGAGCAATAGCCTTAACCAGATCAGTTGACTTGTCCATTACAATAATAGCACCAGTGCCAAGACCTGACTGCACATCGCGCAGGCTGTCAAAGTCCATCAATACAGTGTCGCAAATGCTTTTTGGCAACATCGGCACGCTTGAGCCACCTGGGATAATTGCTTTTAAATTGTCCCAACCGCCAATAACGCCGCCAGCGTGCTTTTCAATAAGCTCTTTTAAGGGAATACCCATTTCTTCTTCAACGGTACATGGGTTGTTCACATGGCCTGAAATACAAAACAGCTTGGTACCCACATTGTTTGGACGGCCTAACGATGCAAACCAGTTTGCGCCACGGCGTAAAATAGTTGGTGCAACCGCAATACTTTCAACATTATTCACTGTTGATGGGCAACCATACAGACCAACATTGGCGGGGAATGGTGGTTTCAGCCTTGGCTGGCCTTTTTTACCCTCAATACTTTCAATAAGCGCGGTTTCTTCACCACAAATATATGCGCCAGCACCGCGGTGAACAAAAATGTCATAATCATAACCAGTGCCGCAAGCGTCCTTGCCTATTAGCCCTGCACTGTAAGCCTCGGCAATTGCAATTTCTAAATTATCAGCCTCTTCAACAAATTCGCCGCGCACATAAATATATGCCGCAACTGCGTTCATGGCGAAACCTGCTATTAAACAACCCTCAATCAGCTTATGTGGGTCGTGACGTAAAATATCGCGGTCTTTACATGTGCCAGGCTCGCCTTCATCGGCAT
>DAOWAS010000105.1 GCA_030634465.1 Alphaproteobacteria bacterium
CTAGTTCTTCTGACAAGTCACTCATTTCTAAAGCAATAACAGGGGTGTCAGCACTATTTGTTCCCAAAAACACCCAGTTGTTGTTCCACACACCATCGTTGCCTATGGCACTATCAGGCAGTTCGGCTTTAGAAAAATAATGTATATCTAACCCCGCCGACACATCCATAAGCGGCTTACCATTAACAAAGCCAATAAATTTTAGATCAGGCGAGTTTAAAACTTCAGCCATTTTACCACTATCTTCACGCCAATGGTCAAGACGTGCCAAACCACTGTTTGAAAACATCGGAGCGAATCGCTTCGAACTGCTATTTATTGCCATACCTAACCCCTAAACTTACCCTGACCGCTCGTAAAAATCACAATAACAAGACTTGCATTTAAATAAAAAAAACGAAAGTACAATGGTTAGAAAGCTGTTTTTGCCCAATTCAGTAAAATTACCTCATTGAAGGGCTTGCGAGATGCTCAAAAAAAGCACATATATGGCATGGGAGAGTGGCATGGACGAGTGCCTCGCCAATTCGGTCAGGTCCGAAAGGAAGCAGCCGTAACGAGCGTTATTCGGGTTGTGTTCGCTCTCCCAACCATTTTCTATAACCAACACAGGTAGTTAGTATGGCAGAGACAACAAGCGCAGTGGAAAGTGGTGAATACCGTGTGCTTGCTCGCAAATACCGTCCTGACACCTTTGCCGACCTTATTGGCCAAGAAGCCATGGTGCAGACCCTGTCCAACGCCATTGAAACTGGTCGTTTGGCTCATGCTTTCATTTTAACAGGCGTTCGCGGTGTTGGTAAAACCACCACGGCACGGCTTATTGCCAAGGCATTAAACTGCACAGGTGCTGATGATAAAGGCGGCGTAACCGTGGACACATGCGGTGTTTGCGAAAACTGTTTGGCAATTGGCGCTAGCCGTCAGGTGGACGTTATTGAAATGGATGCCGCCAGCCGCACAGGTGTTGATGATGTGCGTGAAATTATCGACAGTGTGCGCTATGCCCCTGTGTCTGCGCGATTTAAAGTTTATATTATTGACGAAGTTCACATGCTTTCGAAAAATGCCTTCAATGCATTGTTAAAAACATTGGAAGAGCCACCACCCCATGTGAAATTTATTTTCGCCACCACTGAAATTAGAAAATTGCCCGTAACTGTGCTTTCACGTTGTCAGCGTTTTGACCTTAGACGTGTTGAGCAAGGTGTTATGGTTAAGCATTTGCAGAACATTTCCGCCAAAGAGGGTGTTGAAATTGAAACCCCCGCACTTGCGCTAATTGCCCGCGCGTCTGAAGGTTCAGTTCGTGATGGGCTTAGTTTATTAGACCAAGCCATTGCCCACGGCGGTGGCAATGTTAGCGAAGCCCAAGTACGCGACATGCTTGGTTTGGCTGACAGAGCCAGAATTTTGGATCTGTTCCAACAAGTATTGTCAGGTAAAACTGCTGATGCACTGGCGTCATTTCGCGAGCAATATAATTTAGGTGCCGAACCCGCCGTTGTTTTAAAAGATTTGGCTGAGGTAACCCACTGGTTAACCCGCCTGAAGGTAGCGCCCGATGCCGGTTCTGACGCGCTAACATCTGAGGCCGAGCAAAAACTTGGCCGTGAAATGGCGGAAAAACTATCAATGCCCAGCCTAACCCGCGCGTGGCAGTTGTTGTTAAAGGGCATTGCCGAGGTGCAAATAGCAGTTTCGCCAATGGCGGCGGCAGAAATGGTGCTGATACGCATGGCCTATGCCGCCGACCTACCCAGCCCCGATGAGGTTATAAAAAAACTACAAAACGAGCCTAAACAAGAGGCTACGCAACAGGTAGCTGAAAGCGCACCTGTTACTGAAAGTGCTGAAAATGCCGAAACAGCAAGCGCACCTATTGATATTGTATCGGACACGAAACAAAATATCAGTGAAACAGCCGAAACACCAGAAGCATCAGGGGCAACTGAAACAGCCACCTCTAGCGGGCAGGTTTTGGCCCTAAAAATTGATGAAAGCACAGCAAATTATGCTGAAGAGCCATCGCCCATTTCATTCCGCGCTATGGTTGAACTGTTCGAGCGCAAAAAAGAAGGCATTATTGCTAAAATCCTAAGGGACGATGTTCGTGTGGTTAGCTTTAAACCACAATTACTCGCTATTCACCCCATTGGCCGCATACCTGTGGACGCATCCTCGCGCATGGCGGCTAGCCTACAGGAATGGACAGGCGAAAAATGGCAGATTGTTATTGAAAAATCTGGTGGTGAAGAAACTTTAGCAGAATTAGACCAAGCAGAAGACCAAGCCCTGCGCACAGAAGTAGCCGCCGACCCATTGGTGGCTAAGGTCTTGGAAATTTTCCCTGATAGCGAAATTGTATCTGTAACCGACACTACAAAAAATTAACAAACCATAAGGAACTGACCATGGCTGGCATTGGCGATATGATGAAACAAGCACAAGAAATGCAAAGCAAAATGGCTGACATGCAAGAAAGCTTGGCTGAAATTGAGGTTGAGGGCGTTGCCGCCGCAGGCATGGTTACTGTAACCTTGGATGGCAAGGGCGTTATGAAGGGTGTGTCTATCGACAGCTCGCTTTATTCCAGCGAAGAGGCCGATGTGGTAGAAGACCTAATAGTTGCGGCACATAACGATGCCAAACAAAAATCAGAAGCCCGCGCCCAAGAAGAAATGCAAAAAATTACCAGCGGGCTATCATTACCACCCGGTATGAAAATGCCGTTCTAAAATGGCTGTTACTTATGACATCGCATAACCCTGAAATTGATGCACTTGTTCACTTGCTTGGCAAGTTACCCGGCCTTGGCCCCCGTTCAGCCAGACGCGCGGTGCTTTTTCTAATTAAAAAACGTGTTGCCATAATGACCCCCCTTGCAAGTGCAATTAACAAGGTGGCTGAAAATATTTTAGTGTGTGATACCTGCGGTAACCTAGACACCGTAAGCCCATGTGCCATTTGCACCGACCCCAAGCGTGACCAAACAACCCTTTGTGTGGTTGAGGATGTGGCAGACCTGTGGGCATTAGACCGCGCCCAAGGGTACAATGGCCTGTACCATATTTTAGGCGGGGTTTTATCTGCGCTTGATGGTGTGCGCCCCGAAGACCTTAGCATTGATAACCTTATAATGCGGGCGCAAAACGGAACTGTGAAAGAGGTTATTCTTGCCACTAATGCCACGGTTGATGGGCAAACTACCGCCCATTACATAACTGACAAGTTGCAAGATAAAGGTGTTGAAATAACTGCCATTGCCCACGGTGTGCCTGTTGGTGGCGAGTTGGATTATTTAGATGACGGCACGCTAACCGCCGCACTTCGGGCCAGAAAACCGTTCTAATAACTAGCCCTATTCAACAAGAGGCCTACTCAATTTTAGGCGTGGCTTCGTCCACATCTTCTAACTGAACCTGATCTATTTTTTCAGCCTTGCGGGCAATTTTACCAGTGGATGTTTGAATGTCCAGAATATCACGCTCCGCCAAATTAAAATGCTTTGCCAATTTATCCACACGGTTATCAAGCAAAACCACATCTTTCATCAAGCCGCCTAATTCTTTTTGAATAACGCCAGCCTGTTCACGCATACGCACATCTTTCAACACTGCACGCACGGTGTTTAGTGTTGCCATCAGGGTGGTGGGCGAAACAATCCAAACCTTTTTCTTGTAACCAAGCTCGACCAAATCGTTAAAACGGGTGTGCAGTTCGGCATAAACCGCTTCTGATGGCAGGAACATCAGCGCTGATTCAGCAGTTTCCCCAATAATGATATATTTTTCAGAAATATCATTGATATGCTTTTTCATTGCCACACGAAAATCAGCCTTGGCTTGTTTTAGGGCATGTTCGTTGCCTTGGGCATTAACCAGTGCGTGATAACTTTCCAAGGGAAATTTCGAATCGATACCAATAGAACCCGGCGGATTGGGTAATTTTATCAAGCAATCGACCCTAGCCCCGTTGCTAAGTGTGGTTTGAAACGAATAAGCACTAGGTGGTAACGCCATAGAAACCAGATCGTTCAACTGACCCTCGCCAAAAATACCGCGCGCCTGTTTGTTGGATAAAATGTCCTGCAAACCAACAATGTCGCCCGACAGTTCTTTTAGGTTTTTTTGCGCCTCATCAATTACGTTTAAACGGGTTTGAATTTCGCCCAAGGACTTTGCGGTTTTGGTGGCGGTTTCTTCCAACCCCTTACCCATGCGCTCGCCAACCTTGTCCAAGCGCTCTTCCACCGCTTTTGACAATTGCGCTTGTGACTTACGGTTTTCATCAGCCAACTGACCAACTCTTCCCGCCAGTTCTTGGTTTTGCCGTTCCATGTTTTGCATCAGGGTGGTCAAAGCTTCGTCATTAGAACTGCTTTTCTTTTTGAAAAAAAGCCCAACCAGAGAACCCAACCCCACCGCAACAAACAGCAACAAAATATTTTCAAAATCCATGCTTTAACGCTCCATTTAAAAAAACACTAGCACAGGCTGCTATTGACGAAAAGAGTATGGCGCACTAGTTAATAAACATAATTTTTAGGAATAAGACAAAATGGCCATTTTACGTATCATTGAGGCACCAGATCCAGAGCTTCGCAAAATATCAAAACCAGTTGACGGCGTTGATGATGAACTGCGCGCGCTTATGGATGACATGCTAGCAACTATGTACGATGCCCCGGGCATTGGTTTAGCCGCCATTCAGGTTGGTGTGGAAAAACGTGTTATTGTTATGGATATATCCGACGATGATGACAAGCCGCTTCCGCGCTATTTTGTGAACCCTGAGATAACTTGGACCAGTGAAGAAATGACCACCTATAAAGAAGGTTGTCTTTCAGTTCCTGAACAATATGCCGATATTGAACGCCACGCCCAGTGCAAGGTTAAATATCTGGATTATGATGGCAATGAACAAGTTTTAGAAGCTGATGGCTTGCTGTCCATTTGCATTCAACATGAAATGGATCATTTGGAAGGTATTTTGTTCATTGATCATCTTTCAGGTTTAAAGCGCAAAATGATTGTTAAAAAGCTGACCAAAGCGCAAAAGGCCAGAGCCACTTTGTAGGCAAAACTGAGCTACTCTTTAAGGGGGCAACATGTCACTACGTTTAGCTTTTATGGGAACACCAGATTTTTCCCTGCCCACGCTTAAATCTCTAATTGAGAGCAAGCATGAGGTAGCCGTGGTCTATACCCAGCCGCCCCGCCCTGCGGGTCGTGGCAAAAAGCTACAAAAAAGCCCAATACACAAACTTGCAGAACAACATGGCATTGAGGTTAGAACCCCAACCTCGCTGAAAAGTGAAGCTGAACAACAAGCATTTGCCGAACTGAACTTGGATATATGCATTGTGGTGGCATATGGCCTGATTTTACCAAAAGCAATTTTAGATGCACCTCGTATGGGTGCGGTTAACATTCACGCTAGTTTGTTGCCACGGTGGCGTGGTGCCGCCCCTATTCACCGCGCCATAATGGCGGGTGACAACAAAACTGGCATTGCCATTATGCAAATGGATGTGGGCCTAGACACTGGCGATGTTTTAGCCATGGCTGACACCCCCATAACCAACACCACCACAACACAAAAACTGCACGACACATTGGCGGACATGGGTGCAGGGCTGCTGCTAACCGTGCTGGGTTTTATGGAGCTAGGCATGGCAAAACCCACCCCGCAAGATAGTGATGGCATTACATATGCTGAGAAAATTGACAAAGCTGAGGCAAGAATTAACTGGCAAGACAGCGCCCAGGAAATTGACCGAAAAGTACGTGGTCTTTATCCGTTCCCCGGTGCTTGGTGCGAGATAAATGGGGAACGAATTAAGATTTTAAAGGGAACACCTGTGGAACAACATGGCAGTGCTGGCGAAGTATTAGACAGCGAACTGACCATTGGCTGCGGCGAACAGGCATTTAAGGTTGAAACTGCGCAGAGAGCAGGCAAAAAACCCATGCAAACTGACGAGCTGTTACGCGGGCTTGTGATCACCAAGGGCGAGGTTTTAAAATAGCCCCATGACCCAAAGATTTAAGCTTTTAATTGAATATGACGGTAGCGAATTTGTTGGTTGGCAACACCAAGACAACGGTTTTTCAGTGCAAGAAGCCATTGAAACTGCCATTACAAAATTTTCAGGTGAAAAACCCCGCCTACACTGTGCGGGGCGCACTGACGCTGGTGTTCATGCCCTAGGCCAAGTGGCCCATGTGGACATGGAACGTGACATAACAGCATTTCGCCTGACCAGTGCCATTAACGCCAACCTGCGACCACATGCGGTTAGCATTTTAAATGCGGAAAAAGTTGATGACGAGTTTTCAGCCCGCTTTAACGCCACCGCCAGACACTATGAATACCGAATTATAAACCGCCGCGCGCCACTGTCCTTAGACTGCGGTAAAGCATGGTGGGTGCCAAGCAAACTAAACGCCCAAGACATGCACAATGCGGCGCAGGTTTTTGTGGGTGAGCATGACTTTACCACTTTTCGCAACACCCGTTGTCAGGCCAGATCACCTGTGAAAACTATAGATAAATTTAGCATTTCTCGTTACGGCGAAAGCATTATTATTGAGGTTAGCGCCCAGTCGTTTTTACACAACCAAGTGCGCGCCATGGTGGGCACACTAAAACTGGTTGGTGGTGGCAAATGGACAAAAACAGATGTTGAACGCGCCCTTAAAGCCAAAGACCGCAAAGCCGCCGGTGTAAACGCACCAGCAGAAGGGCTGTATTTAAAAGCTGTTAGCTACGATTAACCCAACAGTTCGGCAATCGCGCCTTCATAAATATCGGTTAGGGCCTTAATATCTGCAACTAGAACATGTTCATCAACCGCATGCATGGTTTTACCTACCAAGCCAAATTCAGCCACATCGGCATAGTTTTTAATATACCGCGCATCAGACGTGCCGCCTGTGGTGGACAGTTCTGGAGATTTACCAAGGCGGTCTTTAACCGCAACGCTTAGGGCGGTGCTTAAGGGGCCGGGTTTTTGCAAAAACGCCTCGCCCTTAACTTGAATATTAATATCATAAGAAATATTAGCGCTATCTAACTGCGCCACAATGGTTTTAGAAATGCTATCGCCTGTGTGCAGGTCGCTAAAGCGGGCGTTTAAAAGTGCCGTTGCTGTGCCCGCAATAACATTATGCGCTTGGGCATCAGTAAACAGCGCGGTTACCTCCAAATTTGATGGTTGGAAATATTCTGTACCCTCATCAAAACTGCCTTGCTCTAAATGGGTTAAAAGCTTAACCAGTTGCGGAACGGGGTTTTCAGCCAAATGCGGATATGCCACATGCCCCTGCACACCCATGACCGTTAAGCGCACGTTCATGCTGCCACGTCTGCCAATTTTTATCATCTCACCCATGGTGTTGGGGTTTGTGGGCTCGCCCACTATGCAATAATCAATTACCTCATCACGCTCAGCCAACGCCTCTAACATTTTGCGAGTGCCGTTAATGGCAGGGCCTTCTTCGTCGCCTGTAATTAGCAATGATAGCGATCCTGTCAGCTCATCTTGGTTATGGCGTGATGCCGCCGCGATAAATGCGTCAACCGCACCCTTCATGTCTGACGAGCCACGACCAAACAATTTGCCATCACGCACAGTGGCGGCGAAGGGGTCATCGGCCCATGCATCGGCATTGCCCACAGGCACAACGTCGCTATGCCCTGCAAAACAA
>DAOWAS010000152.1 GCA_030634465.1 Alphaproteobacteria bacterium
ACTGGGTGAAAAATATGAAAAACTTATGCCCCAAGCTGAGCTAAAAGTGCTAAACGGTTATGGTCATTTGGATATTTTATCTCGTGGTGCCCACCAGTGCCAAACACTGATAAATCGTTTTCTGGTAAATCGTTTTTTAGAGAGTTAAGGATTAGCCATGAGCTTTGATATTATTATAAGCGCACTTTCTGTTTTGCTTTTCATCTCTCTCGTCATGTTTTTCTTTTTCCGCCAAAAAGCCCTGCTACAGTTTTTCCAACAAGAAGAATATGAAAGTGGGCGGTTTTTACGCTGGGTTTGGGACAAAAAAGCTTTTGATATAAGAACAAGTTTGGTGACCATTGCAGCGCTTTATCTTGGCAATATCAACCTATCAAACCAAGGCACCACTCAGGGTGAGCTTCAAATTTTTTCCATACTTTCGCTTTATATCATCGCCTTGGTTTTAGGTGTGGTAGTTAGCCGCAAAACCCTTAAAAATTCGAAAAAACCTTTGGTCATGACCATGCGAGCTAAGCGTATTCTTGGCTTATCCGTAGTTGTTTCAATTTCTTCATTTTTCATAGCTGTTTTACTTTTAAATCTGCCTAAAGAAGCAGTGCTAGTTTTTTATCAACTGCCGCCATTGTTTTTGGTGGTTGCTGACCTGTTGTTAAAACCATTTGAACATCGTGTTAAAAACAAGTTTCTAGTTGAGGCCAAAGAAAAAGTGCGGGCATTAAACCCCACTATTATCGCCATATCAGGCTCATACGGCAAAACATCAACCAAGCATATTTTAGCCCATATTTTGGGGGCATCAGCACCCACCTTAGCTACACCCGGCAGTGTTAACACCGAAATGGGTGTAACCCGTATTATTCGTGAACAGCTAGAAAAGCGACACAAGTTTTTTGTGGTTGAAATGGGTGCATATGGCGAAGGTTCCATTGCCAAACTGTGCGCCCTAGCCCCACCAAAAATGGGTATTATTACAGGCATTGGTCAGGCGCATTTGGAACGGTTTGGCGATGTTGCAACAATTTTCAAAGCCAAGTTTGAACTATCTAAAGCGGCAACAAAAAATGGTGGCAGTAGCATAATTAATGCCACCCGCATGCCCCAAAACCTGTTGCAACAAAGGCTAGACGAAAATATTGAGCAATATACCATTATGCGTTCAGACAAAGCTGACATTGCCGGTGATGTCTATATTGAAGACATAAAGGCAGATGAAAATGGTCTGCACTTTAACCTGATTGAAAAAGGTGATGGTGATGACAAAAGTTTTGCAATTACCGCACCAGTATATGGCAACCATCAGGCAGAAAATATTGGCCTTGCCATTATTGCCGCAAAAAAACTTGGTGTTCCCATGGACACTATTCAAGCGGCACTGCGCAACCTGCCGCAAACCCGCCACAGGTTAGAGCTGTTCAAGTCAGCCCAAGGGCCGTGGGTGTTGGATGATGCCTATAATTCAAACCCCAAAGGCTTTGCCGAGGCATTGCTAACGTTAAATATTTTAACCAAGTCTGAGGAAAATGGCGGCAACGCAATTTTAATAACACCAGGCATGGTGGAGCTGGGCACAGACCACGATAAAGAGCATTATGAAATTGGAAAACTTGCCGGCAAAATTGTTGATATAGCCGCAGTTGTAACCTCAGAGCGCATACCAAGTTTTATTAAAGGCTTTGAAGAGATTAAAAAACCTGAGCAACAATTACGCCAGTTTAAAAGCCAAGAAGAAGCCCAAACATGGGTCAAAGAAACTGCGGCAAATGGCGATGTTATTCTATATGAAAATAACCTGCCCGACCTGTTTGAAGCAACCGTTCGCTTTTAATAAATGCGCTTCTGGCTTAATGCACGTTTAACAATTGTTGGCTTGCCACACGGTCATCTTGCAACTGGTTTTTGTTAATGCGCTCCATTGTAAGCTGAAGGTTTTCTAAGGCAAACTCTGTCCCGTTTGCTTGTGTCATCAACTCCGCAGCGACCTCCAAGCAAACCGAAGCAAGCGCTTCAGGTGCAACACCATTTTGTTCCGCTAATTGACAAGTATGAAGCATGTGTCTGGTGGCTCTTTTATAGTCGGCCATAAAATTTGAAAAGTTATTTCTTTTAAATCCATTGCTCATGGTTTCAACTCCTTAAGGGTTGTAGTCCTCGCACACCTTTTCCCTACAAGGCAAATAGGGTGAAATTATGAAGAAACAAGCCTATATGGTAAAAAGTTTACCATAAGCAACAATATATAGTGGAAAGCTGAATATGCCGTTAATGGGCGAAACCCATTAAAAAACAGATGTTTGAATGGTTTTTTTTGATAATTCCGACGTGTTTATGGCAAGCCTAAGGGTCTTAATTTTACCACCAGTTTATCCAATGAAAACTTGGTTCTGATAATGGCATCATAAACCTGCTCAGCGTGGATGGGGGTTTCTTTACCGGGAATATTAATTACCCAATTAAACGCTATGTCGCCATCATCATCCAGATACAGTCTTTGCATCATCCAGTCATCCATTATGTGCTGGTTCAGCACCTCTAACAGGGCATCTCGCTTGCGAGTACCCAAAACAGTTTCAAGAATGAAATAGCCATAAATGTGCAAACGTCTTTCATTGCTATCCGTGGCTGAGGAAAATGTATCCACATAAATAATGGTGTTATAGCCATTTTCCAAAGTGAACGGAATGCTCAAATAAGCATCGTTTTTCAAGTCACCAAAATAGGCCAAACCAACATCCCAGTTAGTGCGTCCGTCTAAAAAGCGCTTAACCTCAATTTCAGTTGTGCTTTCATCGTCTTCAACAAACAATAATGGAATATCTTGCGCCCAAACCTTGGGCGCCAACCATGCTTTGGGCGCCAACATAATAATAAATGCTGTTAACAGCAAACTTCTAACGATTGTGTTGTTGTATCGCATCACGCCACCTCTGTTTAATCTGTTCTCGTATCAGCTCTTCACTATCTACTATGCCCTCGTCTGGCTGTTGTTCCTCTAGCAAGCTAGTATGCACAAAACCCACTTCAATATTATTTTCTTCCAAACTGTACCATTCCCGCGCCACTACCCTGCCATTAACATTAACCCTCTGTCCCAACGTTAACGAACCAATGGTTGATGCCGATGTGGAAGGCCAGCGCCGTATGTTAACCGCAGAAGATGAGAAAAACTGCCCTGAAATATTATTATGCTGGGAAAGACCGTGCAGGTTTGTGTTGGCATCAGCCAAATACATGCCAGATGGAAACAATGACAAATAATTTAAAAAGCTTTCAATTGTATTTGCGTCCACAGCCTGCAACCACGCCTCTTCGTCGCTAAGCTCATCATCAACTATTACGTCTGCTATTGTAACATCATCATCCGCAACTATTTCTTCGCCCCCATCTATCTGCTGATTATCAGCAACATCACTTGGTTGTAACCAACCTGATATGTACGGAAAACTAATAACAAGCCCCGCCACAACGACAATGCCCCCTATCCAGTATTTGCTACTGTCAGTTTTAGCTGGCGTTGGCATTGGTGCTGGGGTGTTTTCGGCATCGCCCCCCAGCCATCTGTTTACATTCTTTTGGTCTGGCTTTGAGCCTGATTTATTA